>JAKSDL010000363.1 GCA_022360105.1 Pseudomonadota bacterium | reverse complement strand
TTGATAACTCACTAACTCTTTAAAAGACATTTTAGATTTATGATTTTAGATCTCAGGTTTTCAGGCTGTGACAGATTCACTGACTGACATTTTAGATTTATGATTTTAGATCTCAGGTTTTCAGGCCGTGACAGCTTCACTAACTGACATTTTAGATTTATGATTTTAGATCTCAGGTTTTCAGGCTGTGACAGCTTCACTAACTGACATTTTAGATTTATGATTTTAGATCTTAGATTTTCAGGCTGTAACAGCAAAGCTGTCCATTTAACATATTTCAGGATCTGCTATTCCTGATCTTTCGTTTGTAATACTGGTTAATTATTAACTCAAGTTTCGCACCTGTTTTTGCGGTAGATGATTTATATGGCCGCCGATATTCGCTTTAACTCTGTGCCCTCTGTGTCTCTGTGGTTAAAACCTCAAATTCGCAAATCCTCGTTAATAAACTTATCCAACCTGGTCAACACCGGATTATCAGGGCTCAACTCCATCAAAGATCTTCCATCTTCCGCAAAATCGGCTAACTCTTCATCGTCAGGCAAACCAATTAAACAATCTGCTTTGGTGTCGGATTGAATTTGCCTGGCATAATCTGATAACTCCGCATACCGCACCCGGTTAACGACAATCGCTAACTGCCTGGCTTCTATGCCCATTTCCCTGCTCAGAGCATGCAAACGCTTTACAGTTTCCAATCCTCGTTTTGAAGCATCAGAAACCATCAGCAACAAATCAACCTGCCGGATAATTCTCCGTGACAGGTTTTCCAGCCCGGCTTCGTTGTCCAAAACCACGTAGGGATATTGAGCGGTCAGCCTGGTCAACGCGTTTTTCAACACATTATTGGCATAGCAGTAACACCCGGGACCTTCCGGTCGGCCCATGGCGATCAGATCAAAATCCTTGGTTTCTACCATGCTTTCTTCAATTTTCAATTCAAGCAGTTGCTGCTTGCTGATACCGCTGGACATTCCTTTTCCGGCAATCTCCTTTGCTTCTTCCCGGACGCCACCGATAGTATTCCTTACAGTGACTCCCAGGACAGAATCCAGGCAATTGTTTGGATCTGCATCGACAGCCAATACCGGACGGTGCCGTCTTTGAATTAGACCCG
>JAKSDL010000548.1 GCA_022360105.1 Pseudomonadota bacterium | reverse complement strand
GGTCTCGGCTTGATATTCGGGACTGTTTTTTAGCAGGTTATCTTTATATTCAAGAAACATGACAAAGTCAATTTCTGTTGTATCAACAGGAGAATACTTGACTTTTGCTCCATTACTTTTGATTTGATGATCAACAAATTTGTCTTTCATCATATTAGAAACGATTTCTCTTTCCCAGCGGGTGGTAACACCAATGTTATCTTTATCTGCTGTGTAAAAGCCCCGGGTTCTGGTGGAGGTTTGATATTGATAGGGATTGTAGGGGTTATAGTCATAAAAAGTAGAGCCGTTGAGGCTGTCATCCCAATCATCCCAGTCATCTTTTTCAGCAAAGGCAAATAAGGTAAGTAAGAGTAATATGGCGGATAGTCTTTTTTTCATGACTTTTTTATCCTCAATTTATAAAATATTTAGCTGTTTTTAAAATATAGTTTTAATCAATGATCACTAATTTATCATATAACTTTTTAAATTTCAATAAAATTGTAAATTATCCCTGAGTTTTTTAACAAGGAGTGCTCAAACCGGAGAAAAAGTTTTTGATTTTATTTAAAATGAATAGCAATTTTTTCCCGATTTTTAGTCTGGTTATTAAATGTACCAGAGTCAGGGATTATTGTCCGCTTCTTCTTTACTATTCTATTTTTTCACATCCTCTACCCCTTTTGCAAGTCTATGATCCGGCAAGAGCAGGTTTCTTAAAAAACTCTATTTTGGCTTGCTGGATTTAGTATTACCATAAAATTAGACTGGTTTGTCCGGCATAGGATCATTTTTTTTAAACTAAAACCACTTATTTTTACGAAAAATGGTGGTCAGACAAAATATATCCTGCCGCATATATTATATTAATAATAAGCAATATTTAATCGTTGGTTTTTCAGTTTTTGTTTGTTGTCCGGCTATTTAACAGCAATAAGTCGATCTGAGTGAATATTAGTTGCTTAAGGAGTAATGCAATGTTTGAAAAGAAACAGTTCATTTGGTTTTTTGGAGAAACCCTTCAAAAAAAGTGACTCAACAAAAGTCTTGTCATTAACCGGGGAACCCTTTAAATAATAAGTTATCAAGTTGCCTTTTATCGATCAATGGTGTACTATAAATTAAAATAATAACAGGTTGATCCCTATGTTGAGACGAATCACTTTATTTTGTGCGGTTTTTGTATTACTCCAGTTAATTTTAAGGATGACTGGCCCCTCACTGTTTTTTCAAAATCTTTATGTCTGGCGCTGGTTTAATATTTTGAATGAAGTTGTTCTGGTTTTTTTCTTTATTCTGGTTTACTTGATTTTATCGGGTAAATTTGTCTCATTTTATCCGGGGAATGATAGAACAGGAACGGGTAATAAACCGGAAATCCTAAGCCAGATACAAACCCCTCCTCCTTCGGCTGGACCAATTAGCAGATGTTTTGTCATAGTTGCCAGAGTTGTCATTGGTATTTTATGTTTCAGTGCCTTTACGGGCATTTTTTTGTTGATAAAAGGATTTGATAATATCTCTCATTTTACAGTTAAAGTTTTTTTTTCAATTCTCAGTATGGATTATTTTGCTTTAATGGGTCTGGCTGTATATGCTGTTTATAGTCAAAAACATTGTCGACTGTTTTCCATCCT
>JAKSDL010000619.1 GCA_022360105.1 Pseudomonadota bacterium | reverse complement strand
TTAAGACAGCACAAAGCTCGTGCCGACTTTTCAACAGGCTTCTTGCAACCGGGCGGTTTCGAGGTTTTGACCAGCGATGGATTCAATGCTATCGAGGACGCCGCTGCTGCCGCAGTTGTTTCAAAAGCCAATATCGTGGTAATTTGCTCAACCGACGACACCTATCCTGACCTGGTTCCGTCATTGACCAAGTTAATTAAAGAGCAACGGTCTGATAAATATGTATTGGTGGCAGGTTATCCCGTAGATTGCATCGATGATTTTCGTAGTGCCGGTGTGGATGACTTCATTCACCTCAAAGCCGATAATCTTTCATTACTTCAGAAACTTCAATCAAAAGCAGGAGTGTCATCATGAGTAATCATCCTGACTTTACCAACATCCCATTTCAAGCTGAACCGACTCAAGTCTCTCAGAAGGAGTGGGCGCATGTTGTAAACAAGAATACAAATAATTCAGCTGAAGAGTTGACCTGGCAGTCACTGGAGCAAATACCTATCAAACCGCTTTATACAGCCGATGATCTGAAGGAATGCGAGCATCTGGAGTACCTTTCCGGAATAGAGCCCTTTCTGCGGGGCCCATATCCGACCATGTACGTTACAAGGCCGTGGACCGTCAGGCAATATGCAGGATTTTCCACAGCGGAAGAAAGCAATGCTTTTTACCGTCGAAATCTTGCTGCCGGGCAAAAGGGGCTTTCAGTTGCTTTCGATTTGGCGACACACCGCGGTTACGATTCAGACCATGAACGCGTTGTAGGTGACATTGGCAAAGCAGGAGTGGCCATCGACTCAATTCTGGATATGAAGATTTTGTTCGATGGCATTCCACTCGATAAGATGTCCGTCTCTATGACTATGAATGGCGCAGTGCTGCCGGTTCTTGCCTTCTATATCGTGGCTGCCGAAGAACAGGGAGTGAAGTTCGAGCAGCTGAGCGGGACCATTCAAAATGACATTTTGAAAGAGTATATGGTTCGAAATACGTACATCTATCCTCCCAAGCCATCTATGAAGATTATCGCAGATATCTTCGAATTCACGTCACGCAATATGCCGAAGTACAACAATATCAGTATTTCAGGCTATCACATGCTGGAAGCAGGGGCCTCCGCAGATCTGGAAATGGGTTACACCTTGGCGGATGGATTGGAGTACGTAAAAACAGGAATCAAAGCCGGCATCAATATCGATGATTTTGCACCAAGGCTTTCTTTCTTCTGGGGAGCGGGAACCAACTTCTTTATGGAAATTGCCAAGATGCGTGCTGCCCGCTTGTTATGGGCAAAACTCATAAAGGCCTTTAATCCTAAGAACCCAAAATCGATGGCCTTGAGGACCCATACACAAACGTCCGGTTGGAGTCTGACCGAGCAGGACCCTTTCAACAATGTGGCTCGAACCTGTATTGAAGCTATGGCTGCGGCTCTTGGCCATACTCAATCACTTCATACAAACTCCCTGGATGAAGCCATTGCCCTGCCGACAGACTTTTCCGCAAGAATTGCCAGGAACACTCAATTATTCCTTCAGCACGAAACCGGGATTTGTAATGTGGTTGACCCCTGGGCCGGTTCTTATTATGTGGAATCGTTGACTCATCAAATCATGCACAAAGCGTGGGCTCATATTCAAGAGGTAGAATCATTGGGAGGCATGGCCAAAGCTATTGAAACCGGGCTACCTAAGATGAAGATCGAAGAAGCTGCTGCGCGCAGACAGGCACTGATCGACTCCGGCAAGGAGACTATTGTAGGCGTCAACAAATTTCGGCTGGAAAAAGAAGCACCCATAGAAATTCTGGAAGTTGACAACACAGCAGTAAGAGAAGCCCAGATCAAGCGTTTGGAAAAGTTAAAGTCCGACAGAAACGAAGCAAGTGTTCAGGGAATATTAAATAAAATCACAGAATGTGCAGGTTCAGGAGAAGGGAACTTGCTTTCACTAGCAATCGAAGCCGGCAGGGCACGGGCTTCCCTGGGGGAGATTTCCGAGGCCATGGAAAAGGTGTTCGGCCGGCATAAGGCAGTTATCAGATCCATATCCGGAATCTACAGCAGCGCCTTTGGAGAGGAGGAATCCGTGAAGGAGGTGCAGACCCTGGCCGATCAATTCGAGGAAAAAGAAGGACGTCGACCCAGAATCATGATCGCCAAACTCGGTCAGGACGGTCATGACAGGGGAGCGAAAGTAATCTCTACCGCCTTTGCAGACCTGGGATTTGATGTGGACATCGGTCCGCTTTTCCAGACACCGGAAGAGGTCGCCCGACAGGCCGTGGAGAATGACGTTCATTTGGTGGGAATGAGTTCCCTGGCAGGTGGTCACAAGACATTGTTACCTCAATTAGTCGATGAACTGAAATCCTGCGGCAGAGAGGATATTGGAGTCATTGTAGGCGGAGTCATACCGGCGCAGGACTATGATTACTTGAACGAACACGGAGCTACCGCCATTTTCGGTCCGGGGACGGTAATTACAGTGGCTGCAGAGAATATTCTGAAACATTTAATTAACAATCTAGAATCCTGAAGGATCCGGTCTTATTGATCATTCAAACTATGATAACGAATGATACAAAAAAAACGAAAACCAGACTGGACACCTTTATCTGCAGGTGAAGGATTTGCCACAAGTGTTCTTGAAGGTGTGGAACATGGGCTTAATGGAACGGACTCGATGACGAAACCCAAGTCCGCAACCGATGTCGTAAGAACAAAACACCTGTCGCTAAACCAACTTGTCGAGGGCGTTTTAGCGGGTGATCGAATGATTCTTGCCAGGGCTATCACTTTAATTGAAAGCAATGCCAGGCATCATTTAGAGAAAGCTCAACAGGTTTTGGAGCAAATCCTTCCCTACTCGGGCAGGGCCATCCGAGTGGGTATCACCGGAGTTCCCGGAGCAGGTAAAAGCACCTTTATTGATGCTTTTGGCTGCATGCTATGCCAAAAAGGTTTGCAGGTTGCTGTGCTGGCTGTTGATCCCAGCAGCTCTCTGAGTCGCGGCAGTATCATGGGCGACAAAACTAGGATGGAAAAGCTGGCACAGGAACCCAATTGTTTTATCCGTCCTTCGCCATCCGGCGGTACTTTGGGAGGTGTAAACAGAAAAACCCGTGAGACCATGCTTGCTTGCGAAGCAGCAGGGTTCGAAGTTATCCTGATAGAGACGGTTGGTGTGGGACAAAGCGAAGCAATCGTCAGCAGCATGGTAGACTTTTTCCTGCTGCTTAGCTTAACCGGCGCAGGAGATGAACTTCAAAGCTTCAAAAAAGGTGTGATTGAAATGGCAGATACTATTTTAATCAATAAGGCCGATGGTGATAATAAACTAGTCGCTCAAAGGACCATGCAGGAATTTAATCATGCCCTGCATTACCTGAAAGATAACAAGGAAGGTTGGCAGACGAAAGCCTATTGTTGCTCCGCGCTAACAGGAGAGGGAATAGAACAAGTTTGGAATGTCATTCTGCAGTTTGAAAAGAAAATGAAAGAATCGGGACATTTCAATGCCAGGCGACAAGAGCAATTTCTGAGTTGGTTTCATGCAATGATACTGGAGCAGGTGAAAAGCAGATTTTTTGATCACCCTGATATTATGGCACTGCTACCTGAACTTGAGGATCGAATTCGTGTCGGAGACATCCCGGTAACTAGAGCCGTTGAACAATTGTTTGAAGCTATGTAGTCAGACAAACAGGAAATCAATGATGAAAATTTCAAAGTTATTCAGAGATTTTAGTTTTCAAACTGTTTATTCAGTGACGTGGAGGAGGGCAAAACGTTTTCTGGGAAAAATTAGAAACACCTGCAACATGGATCTGTTTATCAATCCATTTTCGTTGCTGATTTACCTGGCAGTTTTGCTGTCTGCTGTAGGTGTTTCAATCTATAAACTAAAGTATCAAAAATGAGGTCGATGTCATTCTGAACGACAGTTAGGATCTTAAACCACGTGATTTAAACTATTCGCGCCTTGGCAAAGTTAATGATGGAAAATCATATTCAATTGTCCAGAGCGGACGCAATTTTACAACAATAGCTACTTTAAACATCGAAAAACAGGAAATCTATGCTGACCAAGATCGATCATATCGGAATTGCAGTTCCATCGTTGGAAGAGGCTGTTCCATTTTATGAGAAAGCCCTGGGTTTGAAATGCGAACATATAGAAGAAGTTGCCTCGCAAAAAGTTCGAACTGCTTTTTTTGAAGTTGGGGAGGTACATATTGAGCTTCTGGAACCTACTTCCGAGGATAGTCCCATTGCCAAGTTTCTTGGCACGAAAGGGCCGGGAATTCACCATATTGCATACTACTCAGATGACTTGCAAAACCAGCTTCAGCAAGCTGCAGATGCAGGAACCAGACTAATAAACGAAACACCGATTGACGGTGCAGGTGGGAAGAAAGTTGCCTTTCTGCATCCCAAATCAACGTTTGGAGTTCTTTCGGAATTTTGCAGCAAATAAGATTCAACCATAAATTTTGGACGGAACTGTTTTCAGGCTTGCTGACTGTGTCATAATTGCCAGCTTTGCTGAAATCGGAATCACTGACATTTCGAGTGCGTTAAGGTTTCCTGTTTGGAGCGAAACCCTTTGTCGCTGGCTCCTCGAAATGCAGGAGGGGGATCCTTTTTTAGAAGGCAGACATTGTGGCACAGTCTGCGAGCCTGAATTTGAAGGTTGTCGTTTTGTCATTCCGGGCTTGCCCCGGAATCTATCGCACAACAGGCTGAAATGATTTATAAACTCTGGATCAAGTCCGGAGTGACAAGTGTGACTAAGCGTCGGTTAAACGACCTAGGACTGTCCTACCATTCACTGACAGAATTAGTCTGAATTGTATCCTGAATTAGGCATTTATGGGATCAAGTCAAAAATAACTATATATATTCAATCATTACAAAATTTTATGAAATTGTTGCCATTAGAAATATTTTTGACACAAAAAAGATGGAATATTAAACTTAGCTTCACAATCGAACAACAGTAATAAATACTTTAATTCCAGTCGCCGGGATATTCGGATTTGACCTATTGGCAAATCACCCGGTTTCCAAACCAGAGGTTTTACGGAGACACATCTATGAAAATGCAAGATACTGTAGACGAGCTGTTAAAAATGCGCGAAAAAGCCATCCAGGGAGGTGGTGAAGAACGTATTAAAAAGCATCACGCAAAAGGACGACAAACCGCTCGTGAAAGAATTGACATGCTGTTGGATGAAGGTAGCTTCGAAGAGTTTGACATGTTTAAAACTCATCGTTGCCATCATTTCGGCATGGAAAAGCAAGAATTTTTTGGAGACGGTGTGGTAACCGGGTATGGAACGATTAACGGCCGATTAGTATATGTTTTTTCACAGGATTTTACGGTTTTTGGAGGGGCTTTATCTGAAACCTTTGCAGAAAAAGTCTGCAAAATAATGGATATGGCAACCAAATCCGGTGCGCCCGTTATAGGGCTTAATGATTCGGGAGGAGCGAGGATACAAGAGGGGATTGAAAGCTTAGCCGGTTATACCGATATCTTTTTGCGAAATGTCATGTCATCCGGTGTTGTCCCCCAACTATCCGGAATATTCGGGCCTTGTGCAGGCGGCGCAGTCTATTCACCGGCATTGACCGATTTTACCGTTATGGTCAACAAAAACAGCTACATGTTTTTGACAGGCCCCAAAGTGGTCAAAACAGTGACCCATGAAGAAGTTGATACGGATTCTCTGGGTGGCGCCGGTGTTCATACCACAAAAAGCGGTGTCGCTCATCTGGCTGCGGAAAGCGAAGAACAGGCAATCTGGTATCTTAAGGAGATCTTCTCCTATGTTCCTCAAAACAACATGGAACCATCTCCTTTTGTTCCGACTACCGACCCTGATGATCGGCATGAAGACTACCTTGATCAGATTATCCCGGAAAGTGCCAACACAGCCTATGACATTAAAGAGGTGATCGGACATACCGTTGACGATGGCCGGTTTCTGGAGATTCAACCGGAATTTGCACCCAACTTGGTGATAGGATTTGGACGTTATGGAGGTAAATCTGTCGGTATTGTAGCCAATCAGCCCAAATTTCTTGCCGGAGTGCTGGATATTGATGCTTCGGTCAAAGGTGCTCGCTTTGTAAGATTCTGCGATGCCTTTAACATTCCGGTAGTCACCTTTGTCGATGTTCCCGGATTCCTTCCAGGTACTATGCAGGAACACGGCGGGGTGATTAGAAACGGAGCCAAAATGCTTTATGCCTATGCCGAAGCAACTATTCCCAAAGTTACCGTTATTACCAGAAAAGCATACGGAGGAGCCTACTGCGTGATGAGTTCAAAGCATCTCCGTGGCGATATCAACTACGCCTGGCCTACAGCAGAAATTGCGGTGATGGGGGCTAAAGGTGCATCGGAGATCTTATATGCATCCGAAGCTAAATCTTATGAAGGTGAAGAAAAAGCCAAATTTCTGACCAAAAAGGAAGATGAATACGCTTCAAATTTTGCAAATCCCTATATAGCAGCCAAAAGAGGGTATTTGGACGATATTATCAAACCAAGTCGAACTCGATTTCGCATCATAAAGGCATTGATCATGTTGGAAAATAAGCAGGATACCAATCCGCCCAAAAAACACGGCAATATTCCCTTATAATCCGGGGGAAACCACCTTTTACAGCTAGTAGATGCTGATCCTAAAACCCAAATCAGGAGAAACATGAGCAAAATTCAAGAATTTGTCCCAGCGACTCCGGATGAGAGTGTCGATCAAGATGATATCGCTACCATTATCGGCTTTGTCCTAAATCTGGAATACGAGAGAACGAAAAAGCTTGAAGATCCGGCTCGCATAACTATGCAGAGAAATACAGCACCCCATTCACACTGGGGTATCATGAGCAGGTTAAGACAGATGCCTACAAGGAACTATCATGGTTAAGTATGAAGTTAGTATCAACAATAAAGTGTATACAGCCAGGGTAAAAAGCTATTCAAACCTGGAAGCAAAATTGGAGATCAACGGCAATCCTTATCTGGTCAAACTGGACAAACCTATCAACGTTTCGGGATCTGTAGGGCCTGGTCTCCGGTTTTCACAAGCTTCTGACAATACGTATCGAACCGCTCCACCGCCACCCGTCGCACAGCCTGTTAGGTCTGCCCCGGCTAATCCTGTGATGGAAACCCAGAATGATGTTTCATCATACGTGATTCAAGCACCTATTCCCGGTTCAATTCTGAATATCACCGTTAAGGTCGGTGACAAAGTTAAGGAGGGCCAGACCGTCTGCAAGATGGAAGCGATGAAAATGGAAAACGATATCAACGCTAAACAAAATGGAACCGTTAAGTCAATTTCTGTTGCCGTTGGTGACGCCGTAAATCAAGGAACCGAATTGATGGTTATTTCCTGAATTATTGTTACCAAAACATTTCATGACGGGCATTGAAAAAGCAGTCCGGTCATTAGAATTGGGTGTAGTGGATTCAATCGATTACTGTATCTCCTTTTTACCATTAGCCAGTCAAATCCACTGCACTCATGCCAATAGGCACCAAAAAATGAAGTAACCGGCCGGGACTTCCGGCTGATTTCAAACGCCCAGTAAAAAACATTTGCCGTCTTCAAATGTGGTGAATATGACTTGATAGTCCTGCCTTCGACTTTTCCTGCCTCCTCGAAAACATTGGATCAATTTTGTTAAATTTTATTTGGAGTTAACCACTATGTTTCCAGCCTGGATGGACTTCATGATCAAAACAGTGTCTGAGCTCGGTCGCAGTTATATTCGCAGGCCGGATCATAAACACACAGCCAAATCCGTTAACTTACTCTGCCAAAGCTTATTGACTCGAAGAGGTGAAGCTTCCGGAGTTGCTTTGGCAAAAGACATTGTCGACGCCTATAGCGAAATGGACAATGATTGTAAGATCCAGTTTCTGGAAATGATTGCCAGTGATTTTGGACCGGATAACGACTCAGTAGCTAAAGCTGCCCAGGCTTATCTTAATAACCCCTGCTATGATTCGATAAAAGGATTATCAAAAGCGTTAAAATCTTCCAGGGTCGATTTAATTGAAATGCTGAATTTCGCTCCCGGTGGTATTGAAGTTATTATTCAGATGAGAGAATTGGTATTGCAGGAATTAAAACAAAGTAAAAAACTGCTCCCCCTGGAGGTGGATTTGCTGCCGTTGCTCAGCGCCTGGTTCAACAGGGGATTCCTGGAATTCCGACAGATCACCTGGAATTCACCGGCTACTGTTTTAGAGCAGGTCGTTAACCATGAGGCCGTTCATGAAATAAAAAGCTGGAAAGACTTGCAGAGGCGACTGGGCAAAGACCGAAACTGTTTTACCTTTTTTCACCCGGCTCTTCACCAACAACCCCTCATATTCGTCCAAGTGGCTTATACCAAGGGGATACCTCGAAAAATCGGTCCTATTTTGGCTCAAGAAAATGGCGAACTCAAGACAAAAGCAGATTCGGCGATATTTTATTCAATCAGCAATGCGCAACCCGGTTTGAAGGGGATCAGTTTTGGTAATTTTTTAATCAAACAGGTCGTCGATCACATCTCCAAGGAGATGCCCGAAATCAAGATTTTTTCAACTCTTTCGCCAATCCCCAGGTTTGTTAACTGGTTGCAAAACGACTATCTAAAAAGAAGCCATACCTTGTTCACCGAAGATGAATGGAAATTACTTCTCAAGCCCGACTGGTACCTTGACGAACAAATTCGGTCTCAGTTGAAGGACAAATTGATTCTGAGCTGTGCCCACTACCTGACAAGCGAGAAGAAAGACAATCAACCTTATGATCCTGTCGCCCGCTTTCACCTCAGAAATGGGGCAAAAATAGAAAATATCAACTGGGAGGGGGATCTTTCAGAAAATGGATTGCATCAATCGGCTGGAATCATGGTCAACTACAAATACACCCCATCACAAATTGTAACCAACCATGAAGCTTACATCAATCAAGGCGTGATCCGCTATTCTTCCAAAATTAAGAAGATTCTCGAATGAG
>JAKSDL010000877.1 GCA_022360105.1 Pseudomonadota bacterium | reverse complement strand
TACCCTCGGTGACACCCTGATCGGTTATAAAATAGATGTCCAGCAACATGGGGAGCCAATCAAGACGGGCTTCATGAACCGGAAAGGATAATCTGGCAGATTTGGAATACGATTCTTGCGGGGTAAGTTTTTCGATAGCCATGAAACATCCGGTGTTTTGAGGTCAAAATGAATAACGATGGGTTATTATAGCGTCGACAAAAAAAGAGGTAAAGAAAGGTCACAATTATTTTAGATTTCAGACCTTAGATTTATGATTTTAAGGAAGTGTCGGCTTTGCCGACCAATACAAAATTTGCAGGCTCAGCCTGCACACCCTGTAAATCTAAAATCTAAGATCTGAAATCTAAAATAATTGTGACCTTTCTTTACCTCTTTTTTTGTCGACGCTATAATAACCCATCGTTATTCATTTTGACCTCAAAACACCGGATGTTTCATGGCTATTGAAAAACTTACCCCGCAAGAATCGTATTCCAAACCTGCCAGATTATCCTTTCCGGTTCATGAAGCCCGTCTTGATTGGCTCCCCATGTTGCTGGACATCTATTTTATAACCGATCAGGGTGTCACCGAGGGTATCCGACGTGAAACGCGAAAAGGTCGGGAATTGGCCTGTTTTAAAGGGTGCTCCGCCTGTTGCCGTTCCCACACAACCATTCCCATATTTCCCCTGGAGATCACAGGGCTTTATTGGTACGTCATCGAACTAACCGAAGGAGAGCTGCGGACGAAACTAAAAAAACAATGCGAAACACACCAGGTTGGACAACCCTGTCCGTTGCTGGTTGATGGAGCTTGTGGCGTTCATCCCATGAGACCGCAAGCCTGCAGACATTTTAATGTGTTTGGGACGCCTTGTGCAGAAGGAGAAGATGCATTTTACACTCGTAGACAAGACGTGCTGACACCTTTAAAAAAGTACAAAGACGAAGCTGCCGTCAAAATGCTGCCATTCCACAAAATAACCGGTCGCAACCAAAGAAGAGATGCCATCAAAAACAACATCTTAAATCAATACGTCCAGGTCCTGCAGGAAATTGAATGGCCAAAACTGGCCAAACGCATAGCCTAATAATCAGTTTTCCTGCTTCCTGAAATGCAACCCTTGACTATCAGCAACAACAAAAGAGTTGCAATGTCATACCGATTCTTATATCAATACTTTTACAAATCAGCATGAATACCAGGTATCAGGTTTTGAGTCCGCTGATTTTATGAAATGCACAAACTAAAGGCGGGTTGTCAGCTCAACGTTTAAAAGACAGAAAACGAATCTCTCACAGAATAGAAATCTTAGTTCCTGAATCTAAAATTCTTATAAAAGGGTGCTAAATATTACCCATCATCAGTTTAAGTAGGATAGATCAGTTGCTAATATGATAACCCGAAAGCGAAGCTTTCACGTAACAAAAATCTTAATTCCTAAATCCAAAATCTAAAATTCTTATAAGGGGTTCCATGGGCGTTTACGATTTCACAATTTACGATTTTATCTGCCGCAATGCTGAAATCAACAAGAACAGGGATTGCCTGGTTTTCAACGGCAAAAGAATAGGATTCATCGACTACAAAACCAAAGTTGATCATTTCGCCGCCGGATTGACAAAAAATGGGATCAAAAAAGGAGACAGGATTGCAGTAGTAGCCCATAATAGTGCGGATTATATGATTCTATACGGCGCAGCAGCAAAAACAGGTGCCATAGTGTTGACTGTTAACTGGCGGTTTCAACAGGATGAGATGGAGTTCGTGCTCAAGGATTGCACACCCAAACTGGTTTTCGCAGGTGAGACCCTGCAGTCTTCAGTGTTTGCAGCAGCTTCAAAAGTACCGTCAATTGAAAAGTGCATTTTAATTGGTCCCGGTTCTCCGCAAGATGGAGCCTTGCAGTTTGATGATTTTTATACGAAAGAGGGATCAGAAGAAAAGTATGATATTGATGCAAACGACGGATATGTCATTATTCATACAGCCGCTGTGGAAGGTCACCCCAGGGGTGCTTTGCTCAGTCAGGCAAACCTGGTTTATACGAACGTTCTAGCCATGTTGCAGTACAACCTCACCAAAGATGACTGTTACATGGGTTTTCTCCCCCTGTTCCACGTCGCAGGGCTCACACAGGCAATGGCTCTGATGCATGTGGGAGGCAAGCACGTCATTACGGAGCGCTTTGATCCGGAAGAGACCTTAAATCTGCTTCAGCGGGAAAAAGGTACCATATTCTTCTCTTTTGCCCCTATTCTAGGCTCCATCCTCGATAAATACGAAGAAGGATCTTACGATATCTCAAGCCTTAAATATATTGGGGGTATGGAAGGGAAGGAGAATATTGAACGATTGATGAAACATGCACCGCAAGCCATGTTTTATACCGGTTTTGCCCAAACAGAAGCCATGGGGGTGAGTCGGGCTCCTTATACCGAACGACCCGGCAGCGCTGGCAAGCCAAGCGTTTTAACCAGGGTCAAGTTGTTTGATGATTACGATAATGAAGTCCCAGTCGGAACACCGGGTGAGATCTGTGTGCAGTCTCCTACTGTATTTCTCGGTTATTGGGGACTTGAAGAAGACACTGCCCATACATTCCGAAACGGATGGCATCATACCGGTGATATAGGCAAATTCGATGAAGATGGCTATCTCTGGTACGTGAAACGAAAAGCGCAGAAAGAGCTGATCAAACCCGGGGGGGAAAATGTTTATCCCATCGAAGTGGAAAAAGCCATTCTGGATCATGAAGCTATTGCCGAAGTCTCGGTTATCGGGGTGCCCGATCCAAAATGGGGAGAAGCCATCAAAGCGATTTGCGTGCTACAGTCCGGTCAGCAAATTAATGCAGAGGATTTGATCGCTTTCGTCGGTGAAAAGATCGCCCGTTATAAAAAACCCCAGCAGGTGGTATTCGTTGAAGCGCTTCCCAAGGCAGATTCGGGCGAAATAGACCGGGATCAGGTTAAAAAAGACCATGGAGGAAAATACTAAAATTTTAGATTTTGGATTTATGATTTTAGATTTACAGGTTGTGCAGGCAGAGCCTGCCAGTATTAAATTGGTTGGCAGAGCCGACACGAAACAGAAAATCTGAAATCTAAAATGTCAGTCAAGCGCAAGCTCGACTGACTTCTGTGCGTGGATTTTTGCTGTGTCGAACATGGGGATGGATGTTTTCTCCTTACCCACCAGGAGAGCTATTTCGGTGCATCCTAAAATCACTGCCTCCGCACCCGATTCCTTGAGTTTTTCGATTACCTGCATGTAGGCATTTTTTGAGTTTTCATTGAACTTCCCCATACACAATTCATTGTAAATCACGTCGTGAACAAGAGTGCGATCTTCCTGGTCAGGTGTGATCACTTTTAATCCATGTTTCTCTCTCAATCTGCCTTTGTAGAAATCGTGTTCCATTGTGAACGCCGTTCCCAGTAAACCTACCTTGTTGATTTTGCTCTTTTTGAGTTCCTCAGCTGTGGCATCGGCAATATGAAGTATCGGAATGGTCAATGATTCCTGAATTTGTGGCGCGACCCTGTGCATGGTATTTGTGCAAATCAGCAGAAAATCAGCTCCCCCATTTTCCAGATTCATAGCAGCTTTTGTCAGGATTTCTGCAGTACCTGCCCAATCTCCCTTATGTTGCAGCTTCTCAATCGGATCAAAGTTCACACTGTAAAGCAATATTTTAGCTGAATGAAATCCTCCTAATTGTTGTTTTACTAATGCATTTATTGTCTGGTAATAAGTGACCGTAGATTCCCAACTCATGCCACCAAGCAGTCCTATTGTTTTCATAGTCTTTTAGATTATTGTTTGAAGCTCTAAAAATGATGATATTTTAGTAAATTCTTTACTATTATGCAGACTCGAATTCCTATCCAGCAGGATGGCGTTCATTCCCATCTTTTTCGATGCTTCCACGTCGTTTTCCATATCATCACCGATAAACAGGACTTCTTCAGGTTTGACACCAGCCAATTTCAAAGCATTGTTGTAAATTATCTGATTGGGTTTCCGCCAGCCTACTTCAAATGAGGTCAATATCCATTCAAAATAATCGATCAACTCAAATTGGGTCAGAATTTCCCGGATACCGTTTTCGATTTTGAAATTGGAAACAACACCCAATCGATAGTGTTTTGAAAGCTCTGGTAAAACTTTTTTCACATCGTCATGGACAAAGCATTTGGAACGATAAGTCTGAAAAAAGTTTAGCTCAAGTTGTCTGGCAACCGACTCTATTTGATGTGGCGCTATTCTAAGAGTGATATTGCAAATGCTGCGGAAGCGTTCCAGCATTGACCATTCCGCATAATTCTCATTCGATTTGGAAAGATGGTGGCTGGCTTCAAGGTAAAAGGAATGAAACTGGTTCAAACCACTCCAGAATTCCTCCACACCCGACCCATTAAACGCCCATGCAGCATAATCGGCAGATCCCGGAATCGGATCAAAATCCACCAGGGTTTCCATACAATCGAAGAACAACCATTTATGGGGCATTTTAGATTGATGATTTATGAGGTACGATTTTTTGAGGTGTGAAAGCTTCGCTTTCATCCAAATATTAAAAACAGCCGGCAGAGCCGGCTCGAAACAGAAAATCTGAAATCTAAGATCTTAAATCTGAAATTCCATAGGTATTTTGATGGTGAAGCAGCTGCCTTTTCCCAATCCTTCGCTTTCAGAGGATATCTCGCCTTTTAGCAGACCAACCAGTTTTTTCGAGTGGGTCAAACCGAGACCAACTCCGGGGGTTTTGCCTGTTGTTCCTCCCCGGACCTGGAAGAACGGCTCGAAAACTTTTTCCAGATGTTCCTGAGCGATGCCTATTCCATCATCAGATACACTGATAAATAACAAATCCTGATTTAAGGAGGCTTTTAGTTCTATTTTTCCATCTGCATTAGAGAATTTAATGGCGTTGGAGAACAGATTGAAAAGAATTTGTTTCATGACGCGTTCATCCGTTAAGATGACCTTTTCCTCCATCTCTTGAGGAATCTCAACAGTGACTCTAAAATCAGACTTCGAACTCTTATTAACATGATTGAATGCCATGTTTTCCAACAACGTTTTCAGACGAACTTCCGAAGGACTGAACTGCTTGATTCCCTGGTCAATATCGGAGATGTCCAGAATATCATCGATCATCTTCAGCAAATGTCTGGCTGCATCCAGGTTAGCTTGAATCAATTCGATCCCGTCATCATCCTGTTTTTCTTGGAACCCCATATGGATTAATTCCGAACTGGCTATAATCTGATGCAATGGGGTACGCAATTCATGTGAAATACTGGTAAGAAAATTGCTTTTTGCCAGGTTGGCAACTTCAGCTGCTTCTTTAGCTTGTAAAGCCTCTTCATTAACCTGTTTCAGCTCGATGTTCTTTTTGCGCATACTGGTTTCATGTTCCTTTGCCTGCTGCAAAGCTAGCTGCAGTTCCTGTTCGCGTTGTTTTCTAAAAGCAACAACCCGGTTGATCAACGCAAAGGCAAAGAAAAACATGGGTAAAAGTACGCCGGTATTCAGGATAAATTCAACATCCTCGTAGTTGGCCCCCTCCCTCCACAAGGTTGAGAGCGCTTGCGCAGCTACCAAAAACAATACAATCCAGCCCAACAAATAATAGGTCGCAGGCTTAAACCCCTTGAAGCGAACATATACAGCCCCTGATAGCATGAGCAGGATGCATACCAGTCCACTTATATGTATGATTTCAACAATATAAATATAGCCACTAACCAGCACGGCCAACAGGATCAACCAAAAAACCTGAATTGCCTGAAACAATCTATGCAGTCGAGGTGTATACGTTTTGGTCAACAGAAAGCTCTGTTCAAAACGAATGGCAAACAAAAAGGTGAGAATGAAAGAAGAAGAATATAAGATATTTATTATACCAAACTGGTTTCTCCAGATATAAGTAGCGCCCAGTCCTTCAATACATGATTTAAGTATCGATATAAATACCAACCAGCCTGCAAAATCGAAAAAGGAGATATCTCGCAGCACCGGCCAAAGAATGAAACTGAAAACTGCAACAGCCAGGATGGCACCGTAAATAAATCCGTAAACCAGATGTTCTGTGGATTTTTTTGAGGACAACGCTTCAAAAGTCCAGATTTCCAAAGGAAATAGCGCCCAGTCGTTATCGACTCTTAAATAAATATCTGCCTTTTCCCCATAGGCAAGCGGCAATTCAAAAGCAAACCTGCGATACTCAAAATCTCGATTTTCGACCGGACGCATCACGCCGGTTTCCACAACCCGGAATTGTTCCTGCCCCTGGACTTTATAATAAAAAGTAACATCTCTCAGCATGGAACTCTTGGTTTCCAACAACCAGCGATCCTTTTGTTTTGATTGATTTACAATCTCCAGGTGGGCCCAATACACCGATCTGGTAGATCCGAAATTGGGATTTTGGTTGGGACTGGGGAAAAAACGGTCTTGAACCTGAGGAGAATCCATTTGATCGATGGTCAAAGATCTATCAGAATCTTCCAGAAACTCCGCATATCCACCAACAGGGTATGATGGTCGCTCATCGGTTAAAACAAATGGGGTAGAGGCAAAAACAGAGGCAGAGAAACTAACGCTGAGTAAACCTGCAATTAGAACCGATACGATCCTCACTCCTTTATTCATCTATATTCAGCTGTTTTGATTTGAGAGATATTTCGCTGGAATGTCTTTCGTTATCATAAGACACTTTTGAAAATGGCTCCTGATTCACGGCTGACTCTTCTATCAAGCAGGATACTTGTTTTTTATCGGTTTTACCACCGGTAGAATGCATTTATCGTTTAGATTCGTTTATTCAAGGCCCGAAATCAGGTTAACCTCTTGAGCATTAGTATACTCGATTCTTCCCTTCTAACTCAAACATGATCATGGAACAGCCGGAAATGAGACCCTGCTTTGATCAGAAAAATTCGCACTTTTAGATACAAAAATCCTAAATGGCTCTGACCATCTCCAGGAAATCATAAGGATACGGTTTTTCAATTTCTGAAACCTCATCCAACGCTGCCATATCTTTGCCATTCAGACTCCAGCCAATGCACCCCAAGTTATCTTCCAGATGACTTAATTTGCTGGCTCCAAGAATGATCGACGTCACGTTATCCTTATTCAACAACCAATTTAACGACACCTGGGCAGGACTTTTATCCAAACGCTTGGCTACTTCCATTAACTTATCGATAACTTTCCAGGTGGATTCCACGTTGTAGCGTGACCATTTTTCAAACCAGTCCTCTTTCTCAGCCTCTTTAATGCGTCCTTCCGGTGGTTCGGTCATTCCTCTTTGATAACGTCCACTTAACCAGCCGCCAAAAAGCGGTCCCCAGACCACAAATCCCAATCCGTTTTCCTGACAAGCCGGCAACAATTCCCATTCCGGTTCTCGAATAACCAGGTTGTATTTGGCCTGCAGGGCTATGCATGGAGTGTATCCTTTGAAAGTACTGAGATCCGCGGCTTTTTGAATATGTCTGGCTCCATAATTACTGATTGCCGCATGCCTTATCTTCCCCATTCTTACAAGATCGCTAAACGTTTCCATTGTTTCTTCCAATGGAGTATCGAAGTCCCAGGCATGAGCATAAAACACATCCACATAATCGGTTCTCATTCTTTTTAAACTGGCTTCCAATGACTCAACTATATGTTTTCTTCCCAAGCCAGACTGATTGGGCTTATCCCCCATGGGGAACCTGACTTTGGTAGCAATGACAAATTCATCCCGCTTTTGTTTACTTAGCCATTCTCCCAGAATCTCTTCAGATACACCGGTTGAATAAACATTCGCCGTATCGATGAAATTGCCGCCGGCTTTCATGTACATATCCAACATTTGAAAGCTTTGATCCCTTGGTGTCTCCCTGCCAAAGGTCATTGCACCCATGCACAGTTCACTGACAATCAGTCCCGAATTTCCCAGTTTTTTAAGTCGCATTGTATTCTCCTTTCAGAGGTTGTGTTTTTCGATCAAATTGAGTATTTCCAGTGTGATGTTTGGTTGAAGTAATGATCAAAAGAGCTTGCTCGTCCGTTAACCAGATCTTAAAAAATGATAAGTAATAACCACATGTAGTTCAAGAAATTAATCGCGATCTTGAAACGATTGATTCTGTTTGTGTTTATCTATTTTCATATGACGTCAAAAAGTGATTGATTGGACTAAGTGAAGTTATGCAGCTAGGTTATGATCTATAAGCACACCTACGATCCGGCAATCAAGCCTACTTTCCTGCGAGCGTCACATGGCAACCATCACCGTGGAACTGGAAGATAATCTGTCCCCTGCGCAAATTTCAAAAATCAAGGACCTGCTAAGTATGATCCGCGGAGTGGCAAGGATTTCAGGCGGTGATTCTCAACAGCTGGGGTCAATTGTACCCTCCGATCCCGGTGGATTTTCCGCTCATACCCAAGCCCCGGGTCAGCAAGTAAACCTGGACAGTCTCAATCCTCGTCAAAAAAAATACATCATTTCCAAAGCCATGGCCTGGGGTTCGAAAAACGGGAAAATAACCCTGAACCGACTGGAAAGGCTTTCCCCTGAGGAAATTATGAATCTGGCTACCAGTTTTCTCAGCGATATGTCGGACAGGGAGAAAGACGAAATTTTCAGGGAAATATCTTGATCTGACCCAATGATCTTCTAAAACAGCAGGCGGAAGAATCAATTAGTCTCTGCCTTGACACCTCAAAAGTGAGTTCAATATCATATAAGGTGGGAAGAAGATATTGATGATGCATGCAAAGGCACGATTCGATAATTGAGATCTTGAGTTCTCTCTTGACGTTGATATTTTGCAATCACAATTGGGCACAATTTGTTGATGGCAAAATAGGTGAACAATGTGACCACAGATTCAAGAGCAGTTGAACGTTCCGAAAAACGTAAGAAAGATCACCTCAAGATATGTATCGAGGATGATACATACCAAATCGAGGATTCCGGTCAATCCGGATACGAGGATATCACCTTGATTCACCATGCCCTGCCCGACCTTTCCTTTGATTCGCTGGATACCTCCCTGACATTTCTTGACTACGACATCACCTATCCTTTTTTTATATCCTGCATGACAGGTGGGTTCAACAAAGCCAAAAGACTGAATCACGAACTCGCCAAAGCTGCCCAGCATCTTGGTATTCCTGTTGGCACCGGCTCGATCCGTGCTCTTTTCAGATATCCGGATCTGTTTGCAGATTTTCACCTGAAATCCCTGACCCCGGATGTACCCGTAATCTCAAACCTTGGGGTAACCCAGCTCAAGGAAATTCCGCATGTGACAATCTATGAAATGCTGAAAAAATTGGAGGTTCAGGCAATCGCCATCCACCTTAATCCTGGTGAAGAGCTTGTGCAACCGGAAGGAGATAAAGATTTTACCGGCTTGATGGATGCCTTTGCACGGTTTGCTGAAAATTGCCCGTGTCAAGTGATCGTAAAAGAGACGGGTTGCGGAATAAAACCATCACTGGTTGAGGATATGTTAAAATTCGGAGCGGATTTTGTTGATCTGGCAGGAGGCGGCGGGACCAACTGGATGTTGGTCGAATCTTACAGACAGATCCCGGTTGAACGGGACATAGCCAGGGAATTCGACTCATGGGGACTTCCCACTGCATTAATCCAGGCAGTTCTGGGACGAGACAATAAACGAATTATCGCATCGGGAGGAATTCGAACAGGCCTGGATATAGCAAAATCAGTGGTCATGGGTGCACAATTAGCAGGCCTGGCGCTACCTTTCATTCGCGCGGTTTACGGCAACGGGTTTGATGGGGCAGTAGAGCTCGGTAACAAGCTGGCCAAGGCCTTAAAAATGGTCATGTTTTTGACTGGCAGCAGGAATCTGGAACAGCTTAGAGCTGCTCCTTTTCTGATGGAAGAAAGCTTCAAAAGCAAAGTTGAACAATTAACATTCATCGAAGGAATACAGTCATGAGCTATATCGGTCTGCCACGCAATTTCAGACGACTGAATCTCTGGCAAAG
>JAKSDL010000712.1 GCA_022360105.1 Pseudomonadota bacterium | reverse complement strand
AAACGTACCGAAGGTGCTCAGTTTAAAGCTAAAAGCTAACTGCCGGTAGCTAATAGCTTTTATGTAAAAGTCACCTTCCTCAGTGAACTGCAGAGCCACTGATAGCATAAAACAAGGGTGCGAAACTTGAGTAATGATTTAAAACGCTAAATAAACAGTTTAACGAAGCCTTAAGCGGCAGGATTTTGGTGCTGATCGGTTCGGTTTTGGTGAGTAACCTTCACTCACCAAAACCGCTTTTCCGGCGGGTTATTTCAGACGGAAGTTGGCAATCATGTCTTCCAGGTGAGATGAGTGTTCAGCAAGAGTCTGTGCTGTTTGAGCCGATTCCTCCGAGATAGCGGAGTTTTGTTGCACCACTTCATTCACTCTTTGAACGCCAAGGTTTATCTCTTTGACACTTTGGCTTTGCTCGTTGGATGATGCCGAGATCTCTCCGATGAGATCATTTACCTTGTCAATTCCGTCACTGATGGAAGTAAGGGATTCAGCCATTTGATCCGCATTTTTTACCCCGCTTTCCACTTCAACAATGGAGCTTTGAATCAACTCAGTGGTATCTTTGGCAGCCACCGAGCTACGTCCGGCAAGACTTCTGACCTCTTCGGCCACGACAGCAAATCCTTTCCCGAATTTTCCGGCCCTGGCAGCTTCAACAGCAGCATTGAGAGCCAGAAGATTGGTCTGAAACGCAATTTCATCAATGACCTTAATTACCTTGCTGACCCCCACGCTCTTCTCGTTGATCATCGACATGGAACTCAACATGGTTTTCATTCGTTCATTGCCAAGTCGAACTTCATTGAGTGCCTGACCGGTCAACTGCTTGACCTGCTCGGAACTGTCGCTGTTTGCCTTGGACTGACCACCAACTGTTTCCATGGAAGAAGATATCTCTTCAATGCTGGCTGCCTGTTCAGATGTCCCTGAAGCGAGTGATTGCGCGGACAGATGCATCTGCTGGGAACCGGTATTGATCTCCTTACTGGTATCGATCACCTGCGCGATCAATTCTGTCATGATGGTTAGGGAACGATTGATGGTGGACTGCAATTCACCCAGGTTGCCATCAAATTTACCAGTGACGGATCGGGAGAGATCGTATTCAGCAACTCCTCTCATAACATGGCTGATCTCATCAATCGCATGTGACAGCTCATCAGCCATTTTTTGAGATTTTCTCTGTTCAATTTCAAGGTTTTGCTGACTGGAAAAACTGGTTTTTTCGTAGATTAGTCCTAATACCACTGTTGCGATGATAAGAACCGCATAGTTTCCATAGGTCACCGCCAGGGAATCTTCAGGAACAATCATTTCGACACCAGCCGACTGAGCCAGAAAAATTCCCAGATACCCAAGTGAAATCAGAACTCCCCACACAAATCCGGAACGGTAACCAGCCATCATGACGCCCAGAATAGCAATAACCATGTACCAGGGTACCGTTTGAGCAGGCACGCCTCCAAATTGTGTAATCAGGAAGGTGATCAGTATGAATAGGAGAAAGGTAACATAGTTGCCGGAAACCAGAGTCGATTTGGATTTCTTTAACAGGGGAATGATAAACGGAAACATCGCTCCCACAACAAGAATCGCTACCCCGGACATTACATATCCCAGGGAGAGCTGTCGGAATCCATTGCCAAGGGCCATTAACACCATAAAAAACGATACTCCCAGGATAATCTTTGATCTACTGAAATCAATTGCGTTTTGCTTCAACTCATCCGGGATCAAATTGTTTAGAAGTTTCATAATTCCAACCTATTGTTATTACTTTATTTTTAACTAATTCGAATGATCGATCGGCGGGCGTTTATCTTTCAAAATCAAAACATATGGATGTACTCTACACCATGGTTTAACAAACACTCAAATAATCCGGCAGAAATAACATAACTAGTTACAATTAAATGGGAAATTTTAAACCATTCAGAACAGAAACAATAAAGGGTTACATCGTTTTATAGTTTACCAAATGTATGGAAAAAATTTGTCAGGGTCTGGGTCTTTGAGAAAACGAAATGAGATTGGATAAATCATAAAACCAAATCAGAAAATCTATTGGTTTCAGGTGATTATGACGACGGCTTGACAGATTTTTTTTATGAAGGTAATTTTATAATTAACTTTATATTATAAAGTACTTTGCAAAACGGAGAATTTTATGAAAGAGATCACTGAAAACCAAATTGACAAGTTATTAAAGGATGTGGCGTCGATCAAATCAGCGTTAGCGGAGAATAAGCCTGTTCTTAAGCAATTGCTGTTGCCCATTCATTTTCGAATTATTTCATTAATCGGTGGTTTAGCCATCATCGGGCTTTCGATTTTGTATTATTACCTGTTGGAAAAATACGGGAGTTATTATGACATTCCGGGGAGTCTGCTTACGATGTCTTTGTTGCTTGTGATAACAGCTTACATTCTGGTTGTTGTCTTAAAGCGGTTTCTCTGGGTGAAATCGATAAAAAAAATGGATAGTGATTATACCTTTGGAAAAATCATCAAGCAGATCTATTCCTACCAGCTGTTTCATGTGTGGATACCAATCCAGCTGATTATGGCTTTTTTCATTGGGTATGCGATTTACTTTGATTATGAACGGTATATTGTCTCCGTTGCGGGCATTGGCATAGGCATTATATATAATTCAATAGGTGGTATCACTAAAATCTGGCAGTATCTGGCGACCGGTTACTGGTTGATAGTCACAGGAATGCTGCCGTTTATTTTACCTGGAGCACCAGCTTTGTTGCTTCTGGCATTATCCATGGGAGTGGCTTTAATACTGTTCTTTTTAATTAGTGGGAGATCGCTGGAAATAGAAGAGGAGGAATAAGATCGTGGCCGAACTGGACAAAATTGTACACGAAAGAGCCCGGCTTATGATTCTCACCTATCTCGCAGCGAATGCGGAAGATAAGATCAGTTTTAACGAACTGCAGGAAAAGTTTAATTTTACTTCGGGCAACTTGTCGATCCAATTGAAGAAATTAAAGCAAGCAAAGTATGTTCGCATTGAAAAAACGTTTAAAGACAATAAACCCTTTACAACTGTGTCTCTGACACTGGCGGGTTCGGAAGCCCTTCAAAAATACATAGGTGAAATGGAGCAGCTGATTGGTGCTCTGAAACAATAATAGCGGTATATAAAATGAAAAATCTTCTAAACAGGTTATCCCTGTACTTTGAAACCGTTCCCGATCGATTGCGGAGTAAGAAGTTAATAGTATTGTTGCTGTTTATCCTGGGAACAGCTTTCTTTTTTTATGGTCTTGTATATAAATACAAGATGGATATGACCCTCGAAAGCTGGTTTGATGAGAGTGACCCTATCAAAGTTGCCATGGATAAATTTCATGCAGAATTTGGCAGCGATGATGGAATCTTCCTTGTTTATAAACCGGCGGACGGAAATGTTTTTTCGAGCAAATCTCTACAGGTCGTGCAAGGCATTCGAGACGATTTACTCAATTTTCGACTTACCCATGAAGATCCTTCAAAATCCATGTTGAACCATATCACCCGAATCAATTCGCTGGTTAATGCCCCGGTATTGAAAGTGGAAGGTGATTCACTGGTATCAAAACAGCTGGTGGGAGTCCACATTCCGACTAATTTGGAGGAGCTTGAACAGATCAGAAGAACCGCCCTTTCTCAGAAGGACTTTCCTCTTTTATATTTTTCCAAAGATTTCAAATATGGAGGACTGTTCATTGAAACAGATTTTGGCACCATACCGGTGAATCAATCTGAAGATGAAAACGAGGAGTTCGACGAACTTGGATTTGGTGAGAATCTGGAAGTTGATGACAACATTATGGCCGTCGATGAAACGGCCACAGCTGAAAGCATTAAATTTAAATCAACGGAGTGGAATGAATATATTGATTTAATGAAGGAAATTAAAGCAGTAATCAACAAAGAAGAATATGCCGACCATCTGACCTATTATCCAGTCGGAAATGCACCACTGATGGATTACGGTATGGAGCTTATGGCCCAAATGCCGGTTCTTTACATTACCATGTTGCTCGTTATTGTCGTTTTGTTGTGGTTCCTGTTCAGATCGTTTAGTGCGGTTAGTTGGCCTATTACCATTATTGTTTTGAGTGCTGTCTGGACGGTGGGGATAACCTTCTGGCTGGGCGTGACCATCACCACGATGGTGGGACTGACAGTGATGTTAATTCTTGCTGTAGGGACAGCCGATGCTATTCATATTTTGTCCGGTTATATGTTTTTCAGAAAAGAAAACAAAAACCATGAGACGGCAATGAGATTGGCATACCGGAAATCTGCAATTGCGTGCTTTCTTACGACCTTTACTACAGCCGTGGGAATGTTTTCGTTGACCTTCACTCAGATTGAGCATATCAAGACTTTTGGGTTTATGTCGGGATTGGGAGTGATAATGGCTTTCTTTTTCACCCTGTACCTGCTTCCGTTGCTAATGGATTTTTGGCCACCGGTTGTGAATCCGGAGCGCCGGCCTTCTAAATTTGCAATATTGCGCTGGATTGGGCAAGTGATTAACAATTTCGGGAGGATTTTGAGCCAAATAGGGAAATATATCCCTGACTTTACGGTCTATCTTCAAAAGCTTCTGGATGGCGTCTTACCCTTGGTCAAGAAAAATCCTTATGCCTATACGGCTGTGTTCCTTTCGATATTTGGTGCCTGTATGTATGGTGCCACACAGGTAAAAGTGGATTCAAATATCATTGAGCAGTTCAAGGAGGGGACTGCAATCCGAAACGTTTATGAGGTTGTAGATGAGCATATGATGGGAACCCAAAACATGGTCATACTCATGGAGATGGGAAGCCCCAATGCTTTTCATGATCCCTTTGTTCTAAAATCCATGGACAGGTTGCAGCAAACCATCGCCAGTAAATACAACCACCTGGTTGTTCGTACGAACTCACTGGCGGATGTGGTGAAGGATGCATACCAAACGTTAAATGAGGACAGACCCGAGATGTATGTGATCCCTGATAACTCAAGGATGCTTTCCCAGACCTTGTTTATGTTTAACAATGCCAATCCCGAAGACAGGCGTAAACTGGTATCTGATGACTACAGTAAGTCCCATGTCAGTGTTCAACTGTATAACGCGGGGTCATTTGAATATATCAAGATGTTTAAGGAAATGCGTCAGGATATAGACAAAACCATGAATCAGCTCAAAACCGATTATCCGGATATGAAAGTTACCATTACCGGCGGATTGGCTTTGATCATGGAATTGTCAGATTACATTTCCTGGTCTCAGATCAAAAGCCTCAGCATGGTGATTGTCGTTATCAGCATCATATTGATCTTTGTCTTCGGTTCTGTTCGGGCCGGGCTGATTTCCATTATCCCCAATCTGATTCCGGCGACAGTAACCTTTGGACTACTGGGGTTGCTGGGAATGCCACTTGATTCCGATACAATGGTTATTGCTCCTGTCATCATCGGTGTGGCCGTGGATGATACCATTCATTTTATCACTCACTATCGAGGTGAGGTTCTGCTGGATGGTGATATTGAACGTGCCCTGAGAAACACTATCAAAGAAGTGGGACAGGCCATAACCTTTACAACACTCATTTTAGGGTTGGGATTTAGCATCATGATGTTTTCATCTCACATGGGAACTTCCAATATGGGCAAATTCGGCTCCTTGGCTATCTTTGCAGCATTGATTTGCGATTTGTTGATGCTGCCGGCCATGATTCTGATCTTCAAACCACGATTCGCAAAACAAGCGAGTGTTCAACCAGCCGCATAATACTGCAGGACGGGTAACTCTTTTACCCGTCACTCATTCACAATAAAGATATTGAGCCGATCAATGGAGGTATCATGAAAACTATTAACAAGTTGTTTATTATTCTTCTGGCAATTACTTTTTTTACTCCCGGGCTTTCAGCGCAAACTGCAAGGGATATCATGGTTGAGGTGGACAAGGTTTCCCGTGAATCCTCTTCTTCATCCGTTCAAAAAATGAAGCTTTCTACCTGCAAGTATGGGGTGGTGAAGAAAAAAATGCGTTGTGTGGAAACTCCCAGGGTCAAGGTAATGGAGAGTGTTTCCATGGATACAGGTGTTGAGGGCAGGGACACCCGTTCCATTTCCATCATTCTTGAGCCAATTGGAGAAAAAGGAATCGGTATGTTGACTTATGATTACGATGCAGCAGACAAGGATGCTGATACCTGGCTTTATTTATCTGCCCTGGGGAAGGTGAAACGGATGATCTCCAGCAGTGAAGACAGTGATGAAAGCGGCAGTTTTTTCGGAACCGAATTTGCGATTGAGGACGTGGAACTAAACAAGGTCGATGATTATACCTATAAGTTATTGAAGGAAACCACATATGCCGGGAGGCCCAGCTGGATTATCGAATCTAAACCGACACCAAAGCGAGCCAAAAAATCGAAATATGGAAAGTCCATTTCCTGGGTCGACAAGGAAAGGCACCTGGTGCTGAAAGTGAATCTCTACAATCGTCATGGAAAACCCTACAAACAGCTTACCATGCGGAACATTAAGAAGATAGACGGCGTCTGGGTAGCACGAAACTTGACCATGAATAATCGTATCACTCGCAGGGTGACGAACATGGACATGATCAGTGTGGCTTTTAACATAGATGTGCCCGAGGATTTCCTCACCCAACGTACTCTAACTGATTTTGCCTTCAGAGAAAGAGAACTCGCCAAACTGAGAAAGTATATTCAATAAGCGGTATGATGAAAGTATTTTGGGTGGTGTTGCTACTGCTGTTGAATATCCCGGCTTGGGCCGAAGAGCCTGCGGATTTTCCGGAAAATGATCTGGAGTTTTCCGAAGAGGCATTCGGCTTTGAGGAGGAAGACGCTGAGCTTGCCTTTGATGATGAAGGGGAATTGGAACCGGACTTGGAAAACAAAGAACAGGATAAGCCAGGCTCTTTTTTTCAGGAGTTTTCGGCTGCATCCCGGTTTACATTAAAACATGAAGCTTCCTATAAAACCGTAAAGCCCGAAAAAACCATCAACAACCGTAGCTCCTTTCGATGGGAATTTTCCAAATTTTTTGGGAATTATTTCTTTCTCCAGTTTGATACCAAGCTGAATGCCTTTTGGGGCAACGATCATCGGGCTGAAGCAGAGGATAAGGATCCGCTCTTGGAGACCAATACCAAAGAAGGTTTTTTGCAGATTAGCGCCGGTGACACAAGTGTCAAGGCAGGTATCCAGATTCTCATCTGGGGGGAATCCGATGGGGGAGCCATTACCGATGTGATCAGCCCCAGGGATTATTCGGAACTGTTTTTCATTTCATTGGAAGAATCAAGAATTGGACAGCCGATGGTGGTTTGGGACCAATTTACCGATTTTGGAGACTGGAGCCTGTTTTATATTCCCGATCCGGAATTTAATGAACTTCCAGAGGAAGGAACAGCGTATTATTTTGATACGTTTGCGGGAAATGCCGAATTTCAGGATGAGACATCGGACGAACCGATGCATGAATACGGATTGCGCTGGAAAAAGACTTTTGGCAAAAGTGATGTGTCATTAATGATGGCCAGCCTGATCGAAAACAACTATGCGTACAGAAAGGATGGTACTACAGCCGGTGGAAAACACTTAATTACCAAAACCAAACAACGTTTTGCCATGACCGGGGTTGCTTTTAATTATGTAACTGGTAACTACCTGTTTAAAGGTGAGTTAGGCAGAAAAGCACCTCAATCCTTTAACGATGCGGCATATCAAATTGTGAAAAGGGATGTTTCCGATGTGGCGCTGGGGCTGGAATACTCGCCGGGTGGGAGTTACACTTTGGGGATGGAAGCCGTGAACAGTCATATCCATGACTGGAATGAAGAACTGGTCGGGACCGATGAAAATACCCGGTCGCTGGTGATCAGCTGGAGTGATACGTTTTTGAACGAAGATCTTTCCATCGACTGGTCCACCAGTTATACCGAGCCCAGGGTCGCATTTTTTCACTCACTGCGAAGTTCCTATAAATGGAACGATCATATTACCTACGAATTGGAAGGCTTCTATCCTGATATTGCCGATGAGGATAACAGCTATTGGATCTATCGCAATGAAAAGCGGATTACCTTGAAGGCTCAACTGCAATTCTAGGGAGACTGATGGCCGGAAGGTCTCTTTTCTCCAGGGTCAGTTTTT
>JAKSDL010000129.1 GCA_022360105.1 Pseudomonadota bacterium | reverse complement strand
GGTACGTTTACATGAATACTCAAAATAATGGAGCGAAGCGAGTCGTATCAAAGCTGGCAGCTGATCGCTAATAGCCAAATGCTTTTCACTGAATAGCTGATGGTGGTTTTACAGCATATAAATCATCTCCTGCAAAAACAGGTGCGAACCTTGAGTTAATGACATTAGATAACGGACAACCGGACAACCAGGCATGAACTTTTAAATTGTTCGGGAAGATAGAACCCAACAAGGATTAAACATGTAGATTGTCTACATCAGTTTTTGCAGAATGCTGATTTTGGGATCATCCGAATAACCGACCGGGGCAATTCCCATGGTTTGAATAAGTCGAGCCCAATAGTTGACCTGGGCTGCGGTAGCCAGTAAAACCAAAATCTCCCTTTCGGAGAACAAGGTCTTCAGACGTTGTGAGAAGTTATCGTCCACCGTGGGAGGCGTTTGAGACACTCTATTGGCCAATTCCATTGCCAGCCTTTCCTTTGAGCTTAGAGATTCTACATTATGATTTTGGATGTCGCCCTGCATCGTCTTAATTTCTTGCCAGGTAATATTATAGTCTTCCTTGTTTGCGGAATTCATATCGATACAAAACGGGCAGGAAACATTTAGTGAAACCTGCATTCGTACCAGCTTTAACAGTCTTGAGGAAAGAGTGGGATCTTTTTGAACCACTAACGATTCAAAAAAAGCAGCACCCAGGGCCAATCTGGGTGACCACGCAAGCAATCGGGCCGGAATCATTCGTTTTCCGGCTATTTTTTCCGAGATCCAGATTCCAATTCGCAGCAAAAAGGGGATTCTAGGGGGTTCATTTATCAATTGTTTCATGCTCTTTACCTTTTTTGTCAGTCAGTTCAAACTCCAAAATGAAAGTTGCACCCTTGTTCACTCCTTCACTTTTGCATGCTATAGTGCCACCCATTTCATTTATATAATTAAACGAACTGTTTAATCCAAACCCATGACCTTCCTTTTTTGTTGTAAACCCCCGTGAAAAAATCTTGTCCAGGTTGTGCGGTGCAATGCCATGTCCGTTATCTCTGACCACAATTTGCACTTTTTCATGTTGATTGTGTGTCTCCACAGTCATGATTTTTTGCTGTTCCGGGGTGTTAATCATGGCTTCTATGGCGTTTTTGATCAGATTGATAAGTACATGCAACAATTTAACCTTCTCGACCTTGATGTGAGGTAAAGGATCAATTTTCCGATTAATTCGGATCTGACGCTTGGACATGGTTCCCAGCTGCATATTTAAGGCATCATCCAGCACTAGTACCGGATCGATCGGTTCGTTTTTTTCGGTTCCGCCATATCGCTGTTGGGAGTTAATAATCTCTTCGATGGCCCTAATTTTCTCCAATATCCTTGCCACATGGTCGTTGTTGATCCTTTCCTCGCTTTCTAACACTGATTCCAGTTTTACAAAATATTCAAACAATAATTTGGCTTTGGGATCTTCCTTGGTATGTTCAATCAATCCTGCCATCTTTGTTTTCAGCATATCGACTGCTTTTACATAGCCTTCAACGAACTGCCCCTTCATGGCATTCCTTAACAGTTCTGCTGATGTTTTAACACTGGTTAAGACGTTTTTAACATTGTGCAAGGTACCGGTGGTAAGATCAGCAATTTCCGTTTTATGTTCCGATTTAAGCAGTTCCTTTTCAGTCATTTGAAGTTTAACGTCAGTGCTTATGGCACGATCAGCCAGTTGACGATACAGCATGCTGATCTCTTTCTCCGCATTTTTCCTTATTTCCACCTCCTGGCTCAGTTCCGCCGTCAGTCGCTCAACCCGGTTTCTTTCCCTGGCATTGTGCACAGAAACGACAATAGACATGCATAGAATGTTAAGGGTAATGCCAAATTGCATGATATTTTGAAGTTCATAGCCCAATAAATTAGTAATAATATCATATCCGGTGGTGATAATAATGATGGACGAACCAACAAGAGTCATGACGGACAGGATATCAGTCCTGATGATAATGGTTTTTAACTGTCCGTATCCAACCCAGATAAAACACAAAACCAAAAAGACAGTATAAGGATCCAGCAGACTTGAGATGACTGCCGGTGGCGCCAAATGCACAATAAGACCGAATAACAGAGCGATAGTATAACATATAACAGCTATTGACCTGGCAAACTGGTTGGGGAAAACAGAACGCAAGAAAGCAATATAGGTGATTGTAAGCATGTAAACGGTGAAATAATTGGCTCGAAAAAGAACTTCATAGCAAGCAGTATTCGCCAGGTATTCAAATGCGTATAATCTTAAAACATAGATTCTCAAGGCAAATGACAGGCTAAACAATCCTAGCCAGAGCGGGGCCAGTTCTGACCTTCGCAGGGGAAAAAACACCAGCATAAAAGCCCCGGCAAAGATGATCATCCCCAGCATAATAAAATCCCTATGGCGACGGGAATTTTTCAATTTCGCAATTTGTTTGCTGGTACCGATATAAAATTGTTCGTCCACCCCTTGTACTGCAGCATCATCAAAATTGCTGATCTGGAGAAATACATCTGTCACCCCCCGGGGATCTATTTTTCCGTTCAGCCCCCCGTACCAGGGCCTATAAGTCTCTTTGCTGGTACCTGTTTGTCCGTTTTTTGATGTAAGACGGATAGCCTGGTTTTCAGTCTTGATATACAGCTCGGAAGCAGCCCTCACATGGGGCAGGTAGATGACAAGATCGGTAGAATCGGGAAGTGGACTTGAGTTGATTATTTTAAGATGATAGGTTGCAAACCCATAAGGCGAGATGGCATCTCCATTTAGATCTTTGTAGTTACTCCACCTGCCGGGGACGTTTATAAAAGCATCTACCGGTATGGCCGTCCTGGCTTTTTCTCCAGCCAGGGCCATATACCTATTTTTATAGAATGCCCACTGTCCCCTGGGTGAGATAACACCCGAATTTGAAAAGTCCCACCCGGACAGATCCAACAATCCATTTTCCACCCGGGGCGTTCTCTTGCCGCTCCCGGGATCAACGCACCCTGTCAACAGCAACACCAAGCACAGAAAAACCGTAATAATGAATTTAGGCAACATGGCAGCGGAACAGCATCAACATTGGCATAACTAAAACTGGGACTTAACACAATGAACAATTATAAACAAAATTTTCAAACCTTGTCATTTTTCTTTATTGATAAGTTGACTACAAGAAAATGTAGGTTTGTAAGATTTTGTGGAACGCGCAGCAGCCCAAAGGGATTATCAGGTGGTTCTGCGTATCGTTTGGAAACTTTTGCGTTGGGATTCAACGATATGTTACCATAGAACTACTAAACTTTTCTTTGACAGCTTATTTATAAAAGTCATAAATTGAGAATTATTTAGTAGACCGGCGATTAATCGAACATTAGCAGTACACAGATAATTAAGAGTTCATTATTCATTAACATAACGTATTTAATACGAAATCCAAGTCAAATAAACGCCTCGGAGATGTTTTATGAGCATGGTGGCAAAGCTTAACTGGTTCATTCCTGAAAAACTCAAAAAAGACCCGATACTGTATACCAGGGCCAAGAAAATAGTCGGTATTGGTATGTTTGTCGCGATAGCCGTCTTTTTGAATTGCTTCCGTTCCTTGTCTCAAGCGGAATATATTGAAACTTTGATTGTCGTTTTCGTCAGCCTGTTGATGGTTGGTTCCGTATTATTGCTAAAATACACCGGGTCACTTGCGCTTTCTGCCAACAGTATGCTGGGGCTTCTGTTTCTGCTTCTGGTTGTTATTGTGCAAATTGATGATAACGCGGCAACCAGTCCGAACCTGGTAAATATGTTTCTGGTTGTGATTTTAGGCTTTACTTTAACCGGTCCCAGAATGGGAGTTCTTTGGGGTTTAGCTGCGACAGGAATTGTGTTGGTCCAGCTTTCAGCGAGGCTGAGCGGCTTTGGAATTGATAGACCACTGACATCCGATGAGGTCAGCGTTTATATCGCATACTTTGTAGTGACTCTCGTTGGAACCATCCTGACTGGAATTAATGAATCGATCAGCCATCAGAACTTTAATAATTTTATCGAAAATAAAAAGCTGTCGGACAGGAAAGACCAAGAGATTCAGAGAGTTTTAGCTGAGGTAAAGCTGGTAATGTCAGCAGCCGCAAAGTCTGACCTTTCCAATCAAATCAGCTCGGAATTTGAAGGTGATCTGGCCGAACTGAAAACTTCCGTCAACCAAACCATGGAATTGCTTGGAAATACCTTGTCCAAGGTCTCGCAGGTTGGGGTAGCTATCCACAGTAACGCAGAGGAGCTCTCAACGGCCGTCCAAACTCTTGCTACAGGAAACACCAAGCAAGCTGCCAGTGTGGAAGAGATCTCTTCCTCCATGGGGGAAATTGAAGGTCAAATTAAAACCAACACGGACAATGCCTCCCAATCCAGACAACTGGCCGATCACACTCTTGATATAGTTGAAAAGGGTAATGCCCAAATGGAAGAGATGCTGGAATCTATTAAACAGATTAACGACACCAGTGCCAATGTTTCCAAAGTGATTAAAGTCATTGATGAGATTGCCTTTCAAACCAACCTGCTGGCTTTAAACGCGGCAGTTGAAGCGGCACGTGCCGGTAAATACGGAAAAGGTTTCGCAGTTGTCGCTGATGAAGTGAGAAGTCTGGCCAGCCGCAGTGCAGAAGCAGCTAAAGACACCACTGAACTGATCGAAGCATCCACTAAAGAAGTGGAAAAAGGAGTAGAAAAAGCCGGTCATACCGCCGAGGTGTTTTCCCAAATCAGCGATAGCATTAAAAAAGTAAATGACCTGGTGGCTGAAATCGCTTCCGGTTCACAAGATCAGAAAAACGGAATTTCGGAAATCAACAAAGGCCTGGAGCACGTGAATGGCGTAGTTCAGCAAAACTCATCAGTTTCGGAAGAGACTTCCTCCGCCTCCCTGGAGTTGACTAATCAATCCAACGTTTTAAAAGATCTGCTGTCAGTCTTTAAATTCAAAGGTTCACAACATACACAAGTTCCCGCAAAACCGATTCTCCGCAAAATTCACAAGCCACGCAGTAATAGCTCTCAACAACCGCCGGTTCCTCAATTTGACAGGAAAGAAGACAAACCGGTAAAACCAGTGACACCAACTAAACCGGAAAAGCCGAAACCGGCTGCCAAATCAAATAAAATCGTTCTTGACGATGACGAATTCGGGAAATATTGATATTTCCACCTAACGGTTATTGGTATCTTTAGCTCGAATTACCGATTCGAGCTTGATTTGCTGTCTTAGCAAACCGATTTCACAGGGCTTGGTTTTCCGATGTTTCTTGGTTATTACTAATCATCCTGCAGCTTTGCAAAAAAAGTGGGAAGACTCTTCAGGAGATAACCGTGGGAGCCGACAATGATGCTGCCAGAGATTTTAATGCTGTCATCAGGGAGCAGCGCAACCAAAAGCCAGGTCCCCGGGAGATCTTAAAAACCATCAGCAGTCTTCCTGTGGACTATCTGGTTGAATATCTGGCATTTCTTGAACACAGGTATTCGATAAAACCGGGCAGAGAATCTACCAGACTCATTTTTAGCAAGCTGGAAATTGATAACAAGAAATATATTGCAACTCATGCCGAAGGGGTAAATTCCAAATCATTGGAACGGCTCTCTCGTTTGGTGTTTTCTAAATCTGACAGGTTGTTGGATAATTTCCTGGAAACACCATTTCCCGACAAGATGATCAATGATTATGTGCTCCTAAGAGCAAACCAGATCAACCGGAAGTTAAAGGGACATTTCAGCAACGCCTTGGAATTGATTAAATTGGGTATCGAGCTCAATAAAGGTAGAAATCCGGAGGAGCTATTCTCAACTTTCAAAACAATGAAAAACCATTACTTGGAAACCAAATTTCCCCCGGTTGATATTAATACTTTTTTTAAGCTGGTAATTCCAATTTTAAAGCGGTGTTCAATCAGAAGAGGTCCGGCCGGTTTTTATGATTTGAGAGACAGAATCATTCAAGAACTAAGAAATGACGGATTGACACCGGATCAACTTTCCATAGATATTCTGGATCGTCGTGGCAAACACCGGGCAACTCCCATTAAATTAGATGAATACAGAAACTACAGACATGATTAGTTGAAACTCACCCCCTCTGTCCTCATGGGAAAGCAGGGAATGTTTATATTTAACGGAGAATAACTGAATGATATTCGGAGATTATGAATGCCATGCCCTGGATTTAGGAGAATTCTGGGTGGATGGTGGCGCCATGTTTGGTATTATACCCAAGCTGGAATGGCAATCACAAATGGTCGTTGACGATTCGAACCGGGTTCGACTCAAGACACGCTCCCTGCTAATCCAGGGTAATGACAGAAACATTATTGTTGACACAGGCTTCGGCAATAAGCTGTCCCAGGAGTTAATGTTCTATTATGGAATTGAGAACAACCCAATCGATATGAATTTGATTCTGAGCGGATTCGAATTGGATGTGCATCACATTACCGATGTCATTTTAACTCATCTTCATCTGGATCACACAGGCGGTTCCACTGTTAAGATTGGAGATAAAGTGGAACCTACTTTCCCCAACGCCCAGTATTACGTGCAAACTGAACAATGGGAACAAGCCTGTAACCCTCATGAGCGAGATGTGGCCAGTTATATTACGGATGACTACATGCCCCTCGGCTCCCACAATCAACTTCAGTTGATTGACGGCTCCATTACGTTGTTTGAAGGGATCGAGTTAATGGCCTCTTATGGTCACACCATCGCGCAACAGCACGTTGTGGTGAAAGGACAGGACCAATCCCTGTTTTTCTGTGCAGACCTGGTACCTACCTCGGCTCACATCCCTGTCAACTGGCATATGGCCTATGATAACAAACCGCTGGATCTGTTTCCTGAAAAAGACTATTTTCTGCGCAAAGCCGTACGTGAAAACTGGATTCTGTTTTTTGAACATGACCCAAACATCACTGCAGCAACAGTTAAGGAAGGTCCAAGATGGATTCAATTTGATCGGGAAGTGGAATTTAATTGAGGTTCTGCACCGCTGGTGAGAAGCGAGAAAAACAACAGTCGCTTCTTCACCCTGGTCAATCCAACAGCCTTTTCTGACCTTCCAGCTTTTGAATCCAACCTACTTCCTGGGTTACTTCCAATACGCCCATATAATCACCCTTTTCATTTCGAACCGGGAAATAGCGGATTAAGATCTTATCGTCTTTGAAATCGATCCAAAAGTCAGCTTTGTCTCTCGTGCCATCCTTAAATCCCTGGACAATCTGCTCCACCATGTGCACACTCTTGGCAGGGTGGCACTTCTCGACTCTCCGGCCAATGACAGAGCGGGTACGAACAAATATTTTTTCCTTGTCCAACCTGTTGAAATAAGCCACCACATCATCCGCATCTACAAAAGTAACTTCAACCGGCAACGTCTCCATGATGGCATCGATTTGCTCATAGCTGAGATTGTTCACCAGACTTGTTCTGCCCTTGCCACCTTTCTCCACCTCTTCGAGCATGTTTGCAAACTTCTCTGTCGCATCTTCTCCGTAGTGCTCTACGTTGACTTTTTGGAAAGAGACTAACAATCCTTTTTTATCTTCATCCGTCAGAACCTTGGCACCCATTTTATACAACACATCATTTTCTTTCCAAATATGCTCGGCACGTATTGTCAGGTAATCCAGCCCTTTTTTCTTGAATTGATTTTTCTCCTCGGAGGATGCATTTTGCAAAGCCTCCACTTCCTGACTCATCTTCTCAAGCAATTCCCTCTCGGCATCGTGTTCCATAAGCATAACCCGAATGGGACCATCTTTCGGGATGCCTCTCTCAATCATCAATGGAAATAAATAATCCTCTTCCTTTTTATTGTGAATCTTATCTCCAAACTCCATCAGAAAATCCAGTGAGCGTTTTAAACTAAATGAGTCGTGCTCTCCTTTAGTGACTTTTTTTAATTCCTTCTTCAATACATCCATTGCCCTTTCTATCATTTCGTGTTCATTAACCAGAAACTCATCCCATTGCATATTTGCCATCATTATTCTCCGGATTAGATTGTTGCTTTTTTAATAAGCCATGTAACGATTTTGATATATCTACAATCAAAATGGTGGTGCTAAAAGGAAAGTGTGCGAATGCCCCGAATACAAGGAAATTTAAAAATCATACTAGCTTGATAAAACCTGCATTGCAATTTTTCTTTCCTAATCCATGGATTATATTAAACGTCATTCCCTGGTTTTTGTTTTTGACTTAAGTCAATCCAAGTTCCCGCAGAGAGTGGCTTAATAGACATATATATCGAAGAATAACGATTTTTCTCATGCTCGAAAACGTTATCTGTGTGAATCTAAGCTGCATAAGCAAAAACTTGAAGTCATAACTAATCACCCGACCTGAAGCAAAACCCCAAGGATAAATAAAACCATGAGTACCAATCCGCTGCACGCCACTACCAAAACAAATATCCGGCCGAAAACCAGGCATTTTATACAGGCCATTCTTTTCATAGTGACATTATCACTGGGGGCACGATTTTATCTGTACGTCCAGCAGGCTGCCGGCACAGGTCCGATCACAATATCCAGACCCGCCGGGGTGGAAGGATTTCTGCCCATCGGTGCATTGCTTGCCTGGAAGCGGTTTTTTGTCTCCGGCCAATGGGATTTTATTCATCCGGCTGCCATGGTGATATTTGGATTTGCCATGTCCTTATCCCTGGTGTTTCGTAAAGCATTCTGCTCCTGGCTCTGCCCGATTGGTACTCTTTCGGAATGGGTATGGAAATTCGGAAAACGTTTGTTCGGCCGGACATTCAGTTTGCCTCTCTGGTTGGATCGCGCGCTTCGCACCTTGAAGTATCTTTTACTTGGCTTCTTTCTCTGGGTGATCGGCAGCATGTCGGTTGGAGCCATCTCCATGTTCATCGAAGGAGCATATTATAAGGTTTCCGATGTTAAAATGCTCAGGTTTTTCACCCACATGTCGACTACGACTGCTATTGTATTGACAATTCTCACTTTAGGTTCGTTCTTTATTAAAAACTTCTGGTGTCGATATTTGTGTCCGTATGGTGCATTGACCGGTCTTTTGGGGGCGGTCGGGCCTACACGGATCGTGAGAAACGATGAAAGCTGCATCCACTGTAAAAAATGTACTGAGGTTTGCCCTCATTATATCAGGGTGCATGAACAAAGTGCCGTATACACCCCTGAATGCTCGGGGTGCATGGACTGCGTGGACAGTTGCCCGGTTGAAAAGACCATGGCGTTGCGAACCGGAATCTCAGGCAAATTCAAAGACTGGTCAAGCCGATCCCTGGGTATTGTAATCTCCGTCAGTTTTGTTACAACAATAACCCTGGCCATATACTTCGGCTACTGGGACACACACCTTTCGGAGCAAGAATTCCGAAGGCTCCTGCAAATGATTGAGTCTCCCCTGTTGACTCATCCAACATTTTAACGACGGTTATCGGTTTTCTACAGCTGTCAGCATTCAGCGACTAGCTAATAGGGAGATTCTTATCAGAACAAACCCAAGTATAACATTTAAAATCTAAATTTCGTAAATAAATCCAAAACCTAACATCAGCAATCATAAATTTAATACATTCCTGTCTCACAAAACCTTTCTGAGACAAACAACCCGATCGATTAGCTATATAAGGCATTTTTGACTGTTAAGACCAAAAATCACCGGTAACTCTCGGTACTCCCATCTAAATTTGTTTACTTACCCATTTAACGACCCACAGCGATCATGTTCCGTTTCGGTTTCATTTTCTTTGCTTGATGATATAAAACAATTTTGCAGGTAATTAAACCGGTTAAAATCACCTTCCCTATAAAACTGGGATTCATTCCTGCAAAGGCTAATTTTTCAATTCGACATATTCACTTCCCTGAATTAAAGGAATGAACCAATGAAATGGGATCAGATCATACCGGATATTAAGATAATCACGGCCGATGAAGCTAAGGCAACTCTTCACACCGTAAACAGCTCTGGCATACAACTGGTCGATGTCCGACAGATCAAAGAATACAATATAAACCATCTTCCAGGCGCAATACCGCTTCCCTTGGTCACCTTAACCGACGGTAGAGCGCACCTGAATAAGCAAAAACCAATATTATTATACAGCCAGACCGGCAATCGGGCTTTGATGGCCGCCCGTTGGCTGCATAGTCACAATTTTGAAGATGTCGCTGTAATCCGGGGTGGTATCGAGACCTGGACCGGGTTAAAAGCTTTCGGCCACTTTGACTTGAATTTAAACTTGCTGCTCCCGGAAGCTGATTTCCCTGATGCCGTGACCTTGGCTTATGCCATGGAAGAAGGATTGAGACAGTTTTACATCCAGTTGGCTAAAGAAACGGATGATGAACTTTATAAGGATCTTTACCGGGAACTTGCTCAATACGAGGTTCTGCACATGCAGAAACTGGCAAGAAAGTATCATATTGAACTGGGCCATACGCCGATTCAAAAGGCAGAAAATCGCTTTCAGGGCCAATTGACGGAAGGAGGCGGATTTCTGAATATGTCTCTTATTCGATCGTTGGTGCATATGAATAACATATCAAAAGTGTATAGCCTTTCCCTCGCTTTTGAGACACAGGCCCTCGATTTTTACTATCGACTTTCCATGCAAGCAGAAAACACTGAAGTAAAACACTTCTTTGAAGAAATGGCCGATTCAGAGCGGGTTCATCTGGCATATGTCTCAAAAAAACTGGATGACTATCTTGAGAATAACCTTTAGAATTGCCTAACTCCGATTGATACTTGGCGATCTGTTTATTTCTAAAAAACTTAAAAGGTTTGAATTCCTTGTCAATTAGCAATGGCAGGAAATCAAGCCTTTTTTATTTGCCTTGATTCATCGATATCGCTCCAAACGGCAAAGCTTTTGCAGTTTACCGAGCATCTTACTTTAAACCGGGAGGGAGAAAATGATAATCTATCGTGTAAATTCCAATCCTGATGTGCTATAACCAATTGCAAACAAAAGCATGAATGTTACAGCCTCGGAGGCGCCTGGTTTTAAGAATGCTTTTTTTAATAACCCCGTATGTTGAGGAGAAGACTATGAACCTTGAAGAAGCTATCAAAACAGCATTGGAATACGAAAATGAAGTTACTGATGTGTATAACAAATATGCAGAAAAATTCACATCAGAAGTTGGACGGAAGATTTTTGAAACACTGGGCAAGGAAGAAGACGATCATGTGGCATACCTGGAAGCTAAACTGGAAGAATGGCAGAAAACCGGCAAAGTAACAATAGATACCTTGAAAACTGTAGTACCGGACAAAGACGTTATCCAGAAAAACGTTAAAAAACTGAAGAAAGTTGCCAAACAAGATGGTGTGGATAACGAGATTGAGTATTTCCAAAAAGCCCTGGATATGGAGATCAAAACCTCAAATTTTTACAAAAAACTGGTCAATGAACTACCGGCTGGTGAAAAGGAACTTTTCGAAAGATTTATTGAAATCGAAGAAGGACATGAAGCTATTGTCAGCGCAGAAATCGACAATGCAAGGGGATTGGGCTACTGGTTTGACTTCGAGGAATTTGATCTGGAATCCGCATAGTCGACTGAATCGGGCCGAATAGTCCGATTACACAACTTCACTTCAACCTGCATTGCAGGTTTTCGCCGATATCATAAAACCTCAAGAGCTGCAGTATGGATCATTCAAAAAAGATCCATCAGAAATTAGTCGGCTATTAATCCATTGGGCAGGCTGAGCCGGCCCGTCCCGCGCTACCCATAATGTTTGTAGGATGGGCAACTCGTTGCCCATCAACGCCGACTATTGCAATAGTTGGTGGGGTTGTCGTTGCACTCCTTAATCCACCCTATATTTAAAGCTCTAACAGGGGAATGCCCGGACGCAGCTTTGTTGAATATTCAATAATCAATTGATAATTGTTAGCGGAAATGTAAGGTGAATAAAGCGATCAGACTGTGTCACAACAATCATTGATTAGCAATTGTTACTCCTAAGATGGGCAGGCTTCGCCGGCCCATCCTGCGGGAATATTGACTTTACTTGGGGAAACAAATCTTTAGTACTTCCGAAAACTTGCTGACGAAATGAGGCGTCAATCCCTCTTTGATGTGATCATCCAGATCTTCCCAGTCATCTTTGTTTTCGGCAGGGAACACCAGGGTGGACACCTTGGCACGTTTTGCTGCAATCACTTTTTCTTTGAGCCCACCAATAGGCATGACCAGACCGGTCAACGATATTTCACCCGTCATGGCAACATCTTTGATGATTGGCTTGTTTTTAACCAGAGAATAAAGAGCACAAGCCATGGTGATTCCGGCTGACGGTCCGTCTTTTGGTGTTGCACCAGCGGGTACGTGAAGATGGATCGCGTTGGAGGTAAAGAACTCCGCTTCCTTTTTGGTCGTCAATAAAGAACGTACATAGGTATAAGCGATTTCCGAGGATTCCACCATAACCTTCCCTAATTGACCTGTTTGTTTGAACCCGGGTCCTTTGGAAGCAACCCTGGTTGCCTCAATAAAAAGGGTCGCGCCACCCATGCTGGTGTATGCCAGCCCCATCACCACACCAACCTTGGGAGACTTGTAGATTTTCTCCTCGCTGAACATTCTTCTGCCCAACAGATCGGAAAGATCTCCTTTTTTTACATCCACCTGCTTCACATCGTTTTGAACGATTTGTTTGGTGGCTTTTCTGAAGATTTTTTTGATGTTGTTCTCCAAATTCCGAACACCAGCCTCTCTGGCATATCCATCGATGATATTCTTGAGCACATTTTTTGGCAGTTTGATCTGCTCCTTTTTTAAACCATGGGCTTTCAATTGCTTTGGAACTAAGTATCTGCGGGCAATTTCCAGTTTTTCTTCCAAAACATAACCTGATAACCGAATAGTCTCCATCCTGTCTAACAACGGACCGGGAATGGTTTCCAATTGATTAGCCGTGCAAATGAAAAGCACATTGGACAAATCAAATCGAACATCCAGATAGTGATCCAAAAAATCCTTGTTCTGTTCCGGATCTAAAACTTCAAGCAGGGCTGAAGCCGGGTCTCCCTGGAAACTGGCACCAATTTTATCAATTTCGTCCAGCATAATAACCGGGTTGGAGGTTTTACAAGTTTTCATGGCTTGAATGAATTTGCCGGGCATAGCACCGATATAGGTCCGGCGATGTCCTTTAATTTCCGCTTCATCCCTCATACCGCCAAGGGAAAATCGATAAAACTCACGATTTAACGCCCTGGCAACCGAATGGCCGATCGATGTTTTACCCACACCGGGTGCACCAACCAGCAAAATGATGGAACCGGAAAGATCACCTTTAAGAACACCGACAGAAATGGTTTCCAGGATACGCTCCTTGACATCATCCAGTCCGTAATGATCGCGATCCAGTATTCTGGCTGCTTTTTTCAAATCCTTATTATCTTTGGTGGTGACTCCCCAGGGAAGTATCGTCAACCAATCCAGGTAGTTTCTGGTAACATTGAATTCTGCAGAAGAAGGCTCAAGGACTTTCAACTTGTTCATTTCCTCTTCGATCCTGTTCTTTACTTCCTCTGTCGGTAGTTTAAGGGCTTCCAGACGTTTTTGAAATTTCTCCAATTCCGTTTCCTGGTCACCTTTTGATAAACCGAGTTCTTTCTTTATCTCGGTCAATTGTTGTTTGAGAAAGAATTCTCTTTGCTGGGTAGATAATCGTTCCTCGATACGTTTGTCGATTTTTGATTGCAGCTTTGAGATTTCCATCTCCTTTTTCAATAAAACCAGCACTTGTTCGATTCGTTCCCTCACATCCAGGATTTCAAGGATCTTTTGTAATTCTTCTCCTGAACTGGTGGTCATCGATGCGGAAAGATCTGCCAGCATGCCGGGCTGATTGACATTAACCTGTCCCATCAAAAAACCCAGTTGCTCTTTGAACAAAGGATTCAAGCTTACCAATTCCTTGATAACGTTGATAACGGAAACAGCATACGCCTTTGTTTCTTCATCCGACTTGGATTTTTGTTCGTACTTGTATTCGACTCGGCCCCGTAAAAAGGGACTGGTAGACATCAGATCCTTGATTTCAAACCGCTCAACAATCTGCGCCATTAGATGAACATAGTGTCCGTCTTTTGTTCCGGAAACCTGGAGTACCTTAGCCACTACTCCGATTTTATGCAGATCATCGACTGATTCAGGCAGGGGCAGGTTTTCCCCAGGTTGAGGCGGTGCAGCTCCCATTTCCGATTTTACCAGAATTAAACCGACGTAGTTGGAGGCTGACTCAACAGCTTTGATCAATGCTTTTGATTGCTCGTTTTTACCAACCACAACGGGCGCCATCATTTTAGGAAACAACGGTCTATCGAACAAAGGTACAAGAGGTAAAACGTCGGGTAGAAGCGTATCCGCAACGACTATCTCTGCCGGACCTGCATCGTCCTTTTTCTTCGAAGATTCCTCATCATCTGTTTCGACTTCTACGTCTTCAATGATCTTTACGTCATCTGCCATCTTCGATCTCCTTGGTTTAGAATGTTATGAATTGTCTAGTCTGAGTGATATCGATTCATTAACCGCCGTATGGTTGTCTCATCCATACGGATTATTGCAATAAACAGGTATCATTTGCCAAAGGCAATATTTTCACAGAACGCTTTAAGAAAGGATTCAGCTATCGTGTTTTCCTGTGCATTTGATCCCCTCCAACCCGCTGTGATTAATCATATCCATTGAAATTTATATACCAAAATAATTCGATTGAGGTAAAGTACTAATCCAGACACAGTAAACATTGATCTTAGCAGTCATTTATGAAGATCAACATTTGACCAAATAGCGGTTAAACCCTTGCTATCCGTTGTCTCACATGACACCTAGAGACAGCTGAGACAATGATACAGACAACAGCTATAAAAACAGAGGAATACACATGGCAAACGCAATTATCTATCACAATTCCAGATGAAGCAAAAGCCGACAAACACTGGATGTGCTAAAAAACAGTTCCGTTCCGTTTGAGATCGTGGAATATCTCAAAGCGCCACTTGACACCGACAAGCTCGACCAGATCTGTAAAGGTTTGAATCTGGAGCCCGTAGAGTTGATCCGTACCAAGGACAAATTGTTCAAGGAGTTGCGGTTAAGCAAAAACGATGATAGATCCCGTAATGAGTGGCTTAAACTGATCTCGGAAAATCCGGCATTAATGGAACGCCCGATCGTCGAATATAAAGGCAGATTTGCCATGGGCAGACCACCCGAAAATATTTTAGGCATATTGAATTGATCGGTCAGATAATGATCTGATCAATGGTTATAACCAAACGGGAAAAGGACTCTTCACCCGTCTAATCCATTCAGGGAGAGAAAATGAATCCAGTTGCACTATATAAAATTAGTTACGGACTTTATATTATCAGTTCCAAATCCGGTGATAAGTTTAACGGACAGATAGCAAACACGGTCAACCAGGTTACGGCAACCCCCGAACAGATAGCTATTGCAATAAACAAGGAAAACCTGACCCATGATTACATCTTGGAAAGCAAAGTATTTTCGGCGTCTATCCTTTCGCAGGAAGCTCCCATGTCATTGATTGGTCAGTTTGGTTTTAAAACCGGCAGGGATGTTAACAAATTTACAAACATTGAATACAGGCTGGGTCAAACAGGAGCTCCCATTATCTTAGACCACACCATTTCCTTCCTGGAGGCGGAATTGGTAAACACAATGGATGTGGGAACTCACACGATTATGGTTGGTAAAGTCGTCGATGCTGATGTGCTGAACCAGTCTGAGCCCATGACATACGCCTACTATCACTGGGTCAAAGGGGGCAAATCTCCAAAGAACGCTCCTACATACCAGGCTGGGCTTGAAGAGGAAACAGAATCGGCAGTTGGTGAAAAATATAAATGCCAGATTTGCGGCTATATCTACGACCCGGAAAAAGGTGATCCGGATCACGGGATAGAAGCCGGTACAACCTTTGCTGATCTTCACGATTCCTGGGTATGCCCGATCTGTGGCGCAACCAAGGATAAGTTTGATCCGGTTTAATCCCGCTGATTATCAGTCATTAACTTAAGGGGACTGCGATTGCATGTCATCCTGAACGATAGTGAAGAATCTGTCAGAGCCTCCGAGAGATTCTTCACTTTCGTTCAGAATGACATCTTGGCCAACCTTTCTTAAGTTAATGACATTAATTAATAATTGACCATTCGATTAGCGTTCTTTTAATAATGAATTGTTAACGAAAAGCCCTGTGATGGGCAGGCTTCGCCGACCCATCCTACAACTACTCGCCATCTTTCCCGATTTCCTTCAAGATATCCTAATTATTGGCACCATAATCAGATCTTTTCTTAACTTAACAAATAATTTTTGTTATAGTCACAAAAAAGGCATAGAACTTGAGATAGGTTGCTATTTTGTCAACATTCCAAAATTATCTCACATTTTTCAAACTACCCAGGGAGTGACGAATGGGAATTGATGTTTCTATAAAAATTGGCGGTGCTGCCGGTCAGGGGATCCAAACGGTGGGGGATCTGCTGGCTGAAGTCGCCAGAAATTCAGGACTTTATATAATGGCCATGAACGATTTCGAATCACGAATTCGTGGCGGACACAGTTTTTTTCAGATTCGAATTAGTGATCAACCGGTTATGGCACCTCATCACCGGGTTCATTTGCTGGTATCACTTGACAAAGTAACTTACGACTTACATCACCAGCAGCTGGTTGAAGGTGGACTGGCCATCAACGATTCCGGTGAGGAATCGGGTGCAGATATCATCAATGTTCCTGTAACGGAACTTGCCAGTCAGGCCGGTGGACGGGTCATGGCAAATACCGTGGCTGCAGGAGCTATTCTGGGATTAGCAGGTGCTGCTTTTGAGAGTTTTAAATCTATCCTTGAGAAACGCTTTCTCAAAAAAGGACAGTCCGTAGTAGACAACAACCTCAAAGCCGCCGAAGCGGGATTTCAGGCAGTGGCAGGAAAAACTTTCAAACACGCCTTTGACTGGAATCAGTCAAGCGAAAAAAGACCACTCATCAACGGATCGAAATCAGTTGCTTTGGGAGCCTTAGCCGGTGATTGCCGACTTGCAGCATTTTATCCCATGTCTCCGGCCACCGATATCATGTCCAGCTTGATTCCCTACACAAAAAATTTTCCATTGGTTGTCGAGCAGGTCGAAGACGAGTTGGCTGCCGTAAACATGGTTTTGGGAGCATCTTACACCGGTGTAAGAGCCATCACAGCGACTTCCGGAGGAGGATTCTGTTTAATGGTCGAAGGACTTGGTCTTTCCGGGATAACAGAGACACCATTGGTGATTGTAAACAGCCAGCGCCCGGGACCCGCAACCGGGTTGCCGACTCGCACAGCCCAGGCAGATCTGATGTTTGTTATCTTTGCTTCCCAGGATGAATTTCCCCGTTTCGTTTTTGCTCCCGGAACCCCGGAAGAAGCCTTTGAAAAAACCCGTCTTGCTTTCCACCTTTCAGAAAAGTACCAGGTTCCTGCTATTGTGTTGACCGATGAATACTTTAATGACTCTATTTTTATTGCAGAAAAACCTTTTGAGGTATCCGAAACCATCGATCGTTTTACTGTTGCCGACAAAGACATAGCGGACCCTGAAAACTACGAGAGATATGCTGTAACTGAAACCGGAATATCCCCCAGGGCACTTCCCTGCCAGGGCAAGGCATTGGTTATGGCCTCCGGCAATGAGCACACCCCGGACGGACATTTGAGCGAAGATCCGCATAACCGGAAAATCATGGTTGAAAAAAGAGCGGCAAAACTTCCTGCCATGATAGCTGAAATGCAGGCACCAGAAGCATACTATCCCGATGCCTCGATCTTACTGGTCGGTTTTGGCTCTACAAAGGGGGCCATCAGGGAGGCCCTGGAACTATTAAGAAATGAGAACTACGATGTCGGCTATCTCCATTTTACAGACCTTTGGCCATTTCCCACAGAAAAAGTCCAGAACTTGTTGAAGGACAACAAAAGGTTCATTTGCGTTGAACAAAATTCCACTGCACAGTTGGGAAAGCTTATACGTATGCAAACCGGTCTTTCTCATTTCAGAACTGTTCTGAAATACGACGGCAGACCTTTTTTTCCTATTGAAATTGTAGAAGACGTAAAAAAAATAATGGAGTAATCGATGGTCAAAGTTGAAGATTTTCACAATGATTTAGAAAACAAATGGTGTCCGGGATGCGGCAATTTCGGGATTCTGGACGCATTGAAAAACGCCCTGGCAGCGCAGAATATTGCCCCCCACCAATTGCTTATGATCTCCGGCATTGGTCAAGCTGCAAAAACTCCTCAATTTTTGAAGTGCAATTTCTTTCACACCTTGCATGGGCGCTCGTTACCTATAGCCACAGGTGCCAAGATGGCAAATCATGATCTTACAATTGTAGTCAACGGAGGTGACGGAGATATTTACGGGGAAGGTGGCAACCATTTTATGAATGTCATTCGCAGAAATGTGGATATTACCTTGTTGGTCCATAATAACGGAGTGTATGGCTTAACCAAAGGTCAGGCTTCCCCCACGGCTGAAATGGGATTTGTCACCTCGATCCAAGCCGATGGGGTGATTGCAGAGCCCTTTCATCCGTTGACCATGGCCTTGGAACTGGGAGCAGGTTTTGTCGGCAGGGCTTTTTCCAACGACAGAAAACATCTGGGCCGCATCATTCAGGATGCCATGCAATACAAGGGATTCTCAATGATAGATATTCTGCAGCCCTGTGTTGCTTATAATCGGGTCAATACACATGGGTTTTACAAAAAACGCGTCTATGATCTATATGAAGAACCCCATGACCCAGGTGATTTTGATGCGGCCGTGAGACTTGCCAAAAAATGGGGTGACCGGATTCCTATCGGGATTCTTTATAAAAAGGAGAAACCGGATTTTGTCAGCAAAATAAAAAACCTCGACAAAGAGCCTTTGATTGCAGCCCGATACGATGCAAACAGAATACGTCAGGCAATTGAGGCTTTGTAGGTTTTGATGAAAAGTTCATTGAAGTATTCTGGAAGGGCATGAGCCTTCAATATTGCTTATTTGAAATGCAGGTCAAACGGTTGGGCAGGGCTACGGCCCCGCCGACAGGCAAGTCCCTTGGCGGCCACGTAGGGCCGCCTTACCATCCGTTAATAGAATTAATCGAACTATGGTGTTTCTATAGCGGCTAAGTTTTAAAGGGGGAAAGTGTTACAGCCTGGGATAACCGAGCTTGCGATCGTAACCCCCAAGATAAACAGATTTTTGCTTTCAATAATTTCCTCAATAGGATGGATTCTTGCAGAGAATTCACCTTTGTTTTTTAACCTGAGAAATGAAATCAAATACGATAATTTCTCCATCGATAATTCAAAAACTATCATGACCAGATACATTTGCAGTGGCTGTTACTATACCTACGATCCTGATTCAGGCATTCCCGATCACGGCATAGAACCAGGCACTTCTTTCGCTGACCTTCCTGATGATTGGATTTGCCCGGAATGCGGTCTGGGTAAAGACTCCTTCAGGGAATACAGGGAATAGCCCTGCAACCCTAACTAGTTAATCACTTGATATGCCCAAAAAACTGAAACTGGTCTCTTGGAATGTGAATGGTATCAGGGCTGCCATGAAAAAAGATTTCATGGCATCACTGAAGAAAATGAACGCTGACATTGTTTGTCTACAGGAGACAAAAATAAGTGAAGACCAACGTACAGCTGAAATGACGGATGTTAAAGGATATGAATCATTTTGGTCGGATTCAACCGTCAAAAAAGGATATAGCGGCGTGGCAGTGTACACACGCTTAAAACCTGTAGAAGTAAACTATGGTATAGGCATCCCTGAATATGACAATGAAGGGCGTATCCTGGAAATTGTCTATGACAGCTTCAGGCTCTACAGTGTCTATTTCCCCAACGGCCAAAAAGACGATGATCGGCTGAAATATAAACTGAATTTCTACCAGGCTTTTTTCGACTACCTGGAACCATTGAAAAAACAGGGTGTTCCGCTGGTCATTACCGGTGATTACAATACGGCACACAATGAAATCGATTTAAGGCATCCCAAACCCAATTCAAAACGTTCCGGATTTCTTCGTATCGAGCGCGACTGGCTGGATAAGATAATAGAAATGGGATACGTGGATACCTTTCGTCATCTGTATCCTGACACGATAAAATACTCCTGGTGGTCCTATCGTATGAATGCCAGGAAAAACAACACGGGATGGAGAATCGACTATTTTTTCGTGAGCCAGAGTGTGATCGATAAAAAATGGCTAGAGGATGCGTTTATCGATAACGATATTTTTGGTTCAGATCACTGTCCGGTGGGTCTGGATCTGACTATTAGCTAACTGATTAATCCCTTACCGTGCTCGTGCACGGATTTGGGTCAAGGTAAAGCCTATAACTTAACCGGGCCCAGACAACCCGGTTTTATTAATGAAGTAAAGGAGGAGTCATGAAGGCTTCGGATCTGTTTGTCCAATCACTCGAGGCACAAGGGGTTGAATTTGTTTTCGGTATCCCCGGTGAAGAGAATCTGGATCTGCTGGAATCATTGCGGAAGTCCAAGATCAAGCTGATCTTGACCCGGCATGAACAGGCAGCAGGATTTATGGCCTCTGTATATGGACGTCTGACTGGGAAAACCGGTGTCTGTCTTTCTACCCTGGGACCGGGAGCGACTAACCTTGTCACGGCTGCAGCTTATGCACAACTGGGTGCCATGCCCATGATGATGATTACGGGTCAGAAGCCAATTAAAACCAGTAAACAAGGTCATTTTCAAATCCTTGAAGTCGTGGATATGATGCATCCTATCACCAAGTTTTCCCGTCAGATTTTTAGTGGAGATATGGTAGCCGCATGTGTCCGTGAAGCTATCAGAACGGCTGAGGAGGAGCGTCCCGGAGCTACCCACCTGGAATTTCCGGAAGACATTGCCCAGGAAGAGACCAGCGAATCCGTAATCAAAGCCAGCAAGGCCCGGAGACCTGTTGCTGAGAAGAAGTCAATTGACCAGGCAGTCAAAATGCTTGCCCAGGCAAAGCATCCGTTAATTCTTGTTGGTGCCGGAGCCAATCGCAAAATGACCTCAAAAATACTGCGGGAATTTATCGATTATACCGGGATTCCTTTTTTTGATACCCAAATGGGTAAAGGCGTACTTGACGAGAGACATCCCCTGTTCATCGGCAATGCCGCTCTTTCCGATAATGATTTTTTGCACCGGGCAGTGGCTCATTCCGATTTAATTATCAATGTCGGTCATGATGTGGTTGAGAAGCCGCCGTTTTTCATGCATGACAAAAGCCTGAACGTTATCCATGTGAACTTTTTCTCGGCCATGGTCGATCCGGTTTATTTCCCGCAAGTCGAGGTTATTGGAGATATTGCCAACAGCATCTGGCAGATTAAGGAAGCCTTGATCCCTTCTTCCAACTGGGATTTTTCATATTTTATGAAAGTCAGGGAACATAAGGAAGCTCATCAAAAGCAGAAAATCGATGATCCTTCCTTTCCCATGTTGCCCCAGAGAATGGTATATGAGACTAGAAAAGTGATGCCATCCGAAGGAATCATCACTCTTGATAACGGCATGTATAAAATCTGGTTCGCCAGAAATTACAAAGCCCATCAACCAAACACTGTTTTACTGGACAATGCCCTGGCTACCATGGGGGCAGGTTTGCCTTCTGCGATTGCCGCACGACTGGTTTATCCTGATCGACCTATTATGGCTGTTTGTGGAGATGGGGGGTTCATGATGAACTCCCAGGAGATCGAAACCGCTGTGCGACTTAATCTGGATCTTACTGTACTGATTCTGAGGGACGATGCTTACGGGATGATCAGGTGGAAACAAAAAAGTATGGGATTGGAAGACTATGGGTTGACTTTCGGAAATCCCGATTTTGTAAAATATGCAGAAAGTTATGGGGCCAAGGGTTATCGTGTAAATTCTGTTGATGAATACGAACCGATATTGAAATCCTGTATCAAATCACCGGGAATTCACTTAATCGATCTTCCCATCGATTATTCAGAAAATGACAGGGTGTTGAATCACGAAATCAAAGAACTGAGTGCGGCGATTTAGAGTAACGATCTCCAGGAAATGCAGGATGG
>JAKSDL010000280.1 GCA_022360105.1 Pseudomonadota bacterium | reverse complement strand
CGGCTCATAAGACCAAACGCATTGAAAAGGAAGAACGGCAATCAAAGAAAAGCATATGCCTACATTAAGCCAATTGGTAAGAAAAGGTCGCAAGAAGATTCAGGAAAAAAACAACGTTCCTGCCTTGCAGGCATGCCCTCAGAAACGTGGCGTTTGCACCAGGGTGTATACAACCACACCAAAGAAGCCGAACTCAGCCCTAAGAAAGGTTGCCAGGGTTCGTCTGACCAACGGAATGGAAGTGACGTCATATATCCCCGGTATTGGACACAATCTTCAGGAACACTCCGTTGTTCTTCTCCGGGGCGGCAGGGTAAAAGACCTTCCTGGTGTGCGCTATCATATCATCAGGGGAACATTGGATACTCAAGGTGTTACGGACCGGAAGCAGGGTCGATCCAAATACGGAACCAAAAAAGGATAAGAGGTAAGATAGATGTCAAGAAGGCACTCAGCGGAAAAAAGGCAGATCATGCCCGATTCCAAATATAATAGCGTATCCCTGAGCAAGTTCATCAACTGTATGATGATCGACGGCAAGAAAAGTATCTCTGAGAAGGTTGTTTACGGCGCTCTGGAAAAGCTGGAGCAGAAAGTTGAAGACAAAACCGGACTGGAAGTATTTATGGCGTCCATCAAGAATGTTGAGCCCCTGCTGGAAGTAAAATCACGTCGAGTGGGTGGTTCCACATACCAGATTCCTGTTGAAGTCAAGGACGAGCGACGGCTGGCATTGGCTATTCGCTGGATTATCGGTGCAGCAAGAGCAAGAAATGAAAAATCCATGATCGATAATCTTGCTTCTGAACTATTGGATGCATATAACGAGCGCGGAGCTGCCGTAAAGAAGAGAGAGGATACTCACAGAATGGCTGACGCCAACAAGGCGTTCGCGCATTATATGTGGTAACCTCAGTAGGGTTATGAAAAAGGTTTCGGATCTCACCAAGCTAAGAAACATCGGTTTTGTAGCTCACATAGACGCAGGAAAAACCACCACAACCGAACGGATACTCTACTACACAGGCAAAAGCCACAAAATTGGTGAGGTTCATGATGGTGCCGCCGTCATGGATTGGATGGCGCAGGAGCAGGAAAGAGGAATCACCATCACTGCGGCATCGACAAGTTGTTTTTGGCAGCACAATGATGAGACTTATCAGATAAACATCTTGGATACACCCGGTCATGTCGACTTTACAGTGGAAGTCGAACGAAGTTTGAGGGTGCTGGATGGAGTGGCTGTCATTTTCTGCGGGGTTGGAGGAGTTGAACCTCAATCAGAAACGGTCTGGCGACAAGCTGACCACTACCAGGTTCCACGAATCGCATTCATCAATAAAATGGATCGAGTAGGAGCCGATTACGACGCTGTTCTGGTGCAGATGAACGAAATTCTGGGGACAGAGCCAGTCAGCATCAACATTCCACTGGGTAAAGAGGAAGCCTTCGAAGGGGTGATCGATCTGATCTCCATGAAGGCCTTGACATTTGATAGCGAAGACTTAGGGTCGTCAGTTATAGAAAACGAGATTCCCGATGAGTACCGGGAAATAGCTGATACAGAACGCGAGAAACTGCTGGAAAAACTGACCTTGTTCGATGATGAGCTGCTTGAAGCAGTTCTGGACGAAGCAGAGATAACAGAAGACGCAATAAAGGCCAGCGTTCGCAAAAGTTGCCTCGCAAACAGCATTACCCCGGTGTTTTGCGGTTCAGCCTTTAAGAACAAGGGCATACAGCCACTGTTAAGCGGAATATTGGAGTTTCTTCCTTCTCCCCTGGATCTACCGCCTGTTGAGGGTGAGGATCTGAAAGGCAAAAAAGGAATCGAACGAAAACCGGACCCCGATGAGCCGTTAGCGGCTCTCCTATTCAAGATCCAGGCAGACAGTTTTGCCGGAACCATAAACTACCTGAGGATCTATTCGGGGACCTTAAAAGTCGGCGAGCAGGTTTATAACCCCATAAAGAATAAAAAAGAAAGAATCGGAAAGATCTTTCTACTGCACGCCAACAAAAGAGAAGAAGTCGACCAGGCGACTGCAGGCGAGATCGTTGCTGTTGTAGGATTAAACTTTTCCACAACCGGCGACACAATCTGCAGAAAAGGAGCCGAAATCATCCTGGAACGGATCGAAAGTCCGAACCCTGTAATCTCGATAGCCATCGAGCCCAAGACAAAGGCGGACCAAGATCGCTTAGACGACAGTCTAAGCAAACTGGAAATTGAAGACCCCTCTTTTTCAGTTGGAAAAGACAAAGAAACAGGTCAGATTCTCATCTCGGGAATGGGCGAACTTCACCTGGATATTCTGGTGGATCGCCTGAAACGGGAATTTAAACTGGATGTCAACACCGGGAAGCCTCAGGTTGCTTATCGTGAAACCATAGGCAAAGCAAACACGGCCACGGAGGTATTCGACAAACAGTTAGCCGGAAAGCCGGTGTATGCTGGATGTACTTTGGAATTGTCTCCTTACGATGATGAGGAGAAAAACATCGTCGAGTTCAGCCCCGATCTTGAGATAAGCGAAGATGTAAAACAAATGGTCCAGGAGGGAATCGAAGAAGGATTCGGCTCCGGAGTCATCTCAGGCTACCCTGTGTTGTATACGAGGGCCCTGGTAAAGGATATCGAAATTAGGGATGATGAATACAATCTTTCGGGATTTAAAATCGCTGCTTCCCTGGCTTTGAGAAAATGTTTGTTACAGGGCGATCCAGTGCTGCTGGAGCCGATTATGAAGGTCGAAGTTACCACCCCGGTTGAATTCACAGGGGATATCATCGGAGACCTCAATTCTCGTAAAGGACGAGTTAAATCAATAGACGATAAAAAAGGCATTCAAATATTGTCGGTTAGTGTTGCTTTATCAACAATGTTTGGTTACCTTACTATATTACGCTCTTTGAGTCAGGGAAGGGCAACTTTTTCCATGATGTTTGATCACTACGAAAAAGTTCTTTTATCATAGCCACTTTCTTTACAGTTGTTAATATTTGATAGGGTTTGTTGAACCAACCTCATTTTTTCTAAGGAGACCGTATGTCAAAGGAAACTTTTAAGCGTGATAAGCCTCACGTTAACGTAGGTACCATTGGTCATGTCGACCATGGGAAAACCACTCTGACCGCAGGAATTACCAAAGTGCTGGCTATGCAAGGTAAGGCTGCTGCTCAAGCATTTGATCAAATCGATAATGCCCCGGAAGAAAAGGAAAGAGGGATTACTATCGCTACGGCGCACGTTGAATATACAAGTGATACTCGTCACTATGCTCACGTTGACTGCCCAGGCCATGCTGACTACGTTAAGAATATGATTACCGGTGCCGCCCAGATGGACGGTTCTGTTCTGGTGGTTTCCGCAGCTGACGGTCCAATGCCACAGACAAGAGAGCATATCCTTCTCGCTAAGCAGGTTGGTGTACCTTACATTATCGTGTTCTTGAACAAAGTAGACCAGGTAGACGACGAAGAGCTGTTAGAACTCGTAGAAATGGAAGTTAGAGAACTTCTGAGCGAGTATGAATTCCCAGGTGATGACACTCCGGTTATTAAAGGAAGTGCCCTGGAAGTTGAGCAATGCTCTTCGGAAGATCCAAACGCTCCCGAATACAAGTGTATTCATGAACTGGTTGACGCTCTTGACAGTTACATTCCTCTGCCGGAAAGAGATATTGACAAGGCTTTCTTGATGCCAATCGAAGATATTTTCTCCATCTCAGGTCGTGGTACTGTAGCAACCGGTAGAATCGAGCGTGGTGTTATCACCGTTGGTGAAACAGTAGAAATCGTTGGTATCCGGGAAACAAAATCCACCGTTGCAACTGGTGTTGAGATGTTCCGAAAGCTTCTGGATCGTGGTGAAGCCGGTGACAATATTGGATTGCTGCTCAGAGGAACCAAAAGAGAAGAAATCGAACGTGGCCAGGTTATCTGTAAGCCAGGTTCAATCACCCCACATACCAAGTTCTTGGGTGAAGTATACGTACTGACCAAGGATGAAGGTGGCCGACATACTCCATTCTTTACTAATTACCGACCTCAATTCTATTTCAGAACAACCGACGTAACCGGTATGGTTCAATTACCGGAAGGCGTTGAAATGGTTATGCCTGGTGATCATATCACCATGTCAGTTGAGCTTATCTCCAGTATCGCTATGGAGCAGGGACTTCGGTTTGCTATTCGTGAAGGTGGTCGTACTGTAGGTTCAGGAACTATTACAGAAATCGTTGAATAGATAGATAGAACGAGGATTAATGACTCAAAAGATTCGTGTTAACTTTAAAGCTTTTGATTCCAGGCAACTGGACAAGGCTGTAAGGGAAATCGTTTCTATCGTCAAAAGGTCTGGGGCCAATGTGATTGGCCCTATTCCGTTGCCGACAAAACGACAGAAAATTTGTGTATTAAGATCACCTCATGTGAACAAAAAATCACGCGAGCAATTTGAATTTAATACCCACAAACGTCTTTTATATATTACAGAGACGACACCGCAGACCATGGACTCCTTAATGAAGCTTGACGTGTCCGCCGGTGTTCAAGTTGATATCAAGCTCAAGTAATATTTCTTAATTTCAGATTTTTAGAAGGGCACCATGACAACTCTTAAGGTGTATAATCTTGAAAAGCAAGAGGCAGGAACTGTAGAGCTGCACGATCAGATTGCAGAAGCTACGTTGAATCCTTTCGTTATCAAGGATACAGTCGTAGCCTATCAATCAAAGCTTCAGCAGGGTACCCACAAGGCAAAGGGTCGTTCGGAAGTTGCTGGAAGCCGACAAAAGCTCTTTAGACAAAAAGGAACAGGTAACGCCCGTGCCGGTAGTTTACAATCACCCATAAGAAGGCACGGTGGTGTGGCGTTCGGTCCGGTTCCCAGAAGTCACGAGATTTCTATAAACAAGAAAGTAAAAAAGAAAGCTCTGGCATCAGTGATTGCCATGAAGATTAAAAACAATGAACTGCTGGTTGTAGACAATCTAAACCTGCCGGACCACAAAACCAAGAACCTGGTTAAAATTCTGCAAGATCTGAAGATGGAGAAATCTTTGATTGTTTATGCAGCAGAGGAAAAAAACTTTGTTCTGGCCTCCAGAAATCTGCAGTCGGTCAAGTGCGTTCATAGTTCAGGTGTAAACGTATACGATGTGCTGAATTACAATAACCTGATTGTGACCAAAGACGCATTACAAGATATTGAAGGGAGACTGCTCAGATGAAAAGTCAATACAACCTGATAAACAGACCTCATATCACAGAGAAAGTTCTCCTGTTAAAAGAAGAGGGAAACAAAGTCGTATTCAGGATTCGCAAGGATACTAACAAGATCGAATTAAAAAACGCCATCGAATCCATGTTTAACGTTACTGTTGAAGCCATCAATACCTTGAATGTGAAAGGCAAGAAGAAACGATTGGGGCGACATGAAGGCAGAAAGTCCGATTGGAAAAAAGCGATCGTAACGTTGAAAGAAGGTGATACCATTGAATATTTCGAAGGTGCATAGCCTGAACCATTTACTGTAAAGAAACCATGTCTATAAAGAAATACAAACCGACTTCCCCGGGACGGAGAGGAATGAGTGTATCCGGTTTTGACGAGATCACTATTTCAAAACCGGAAAAAAGTTTGCTGGGCCCTAAAAAACGTAAGAGCGGGCGAAACAACCTGGGAAGGATCACAACTCGCCATCTGGGTGGTGGTCACAAAAAACGCTATAGAATTATCGACTTTAAACGAAATAAATTCGGTGTCCCGGGAAAGATTGCCACAATCGAGTATGATCCCAATAGAACCGCCAGAATTGCCCTGGTTGTCTATGCTGATGGTGAGAAACGATACATCATTGCACCTGAAGGCATCAAGGTAGGCGATGAAATCATCTCAGGCGAGCAAGTAGATATCAAAGTCGGCAATACCCTTCCCTTAAAAAACATCCCTCTCGGTACCCTGATCCATAATATCGAACTCAAGCCTCTTAAAGGTGGTCAGCTGATTAGAAGCGCTGGCGGATCAGCTACTTTGATGGCAAAGGAAGGCGCCTTTACACACATTAAGTTACGATCCGGTGAAGTCAGACTGATTCATCAGGAATGCTTCGCAACGATCGGTCAGGTTAGCAACGGGGAACACTCCCTGGTTAAACTGGGAAAAGCCGGAAAATCCAGATACCTGGGCAGAAGACCAACTGTACGTGGTGTAGCCATGAACCCGGTTGACCATCCCCACGGCGGCGGTGAAGGTAAAACCTCCGGTGGTAGGCATCCCGTGACTCCTTGGGGTAAGCCGACAAAAGGCGGACGAACCCGCAAGAACAAACGAACTGATCGATACATCGTATCAAAGCGTAAAAGCAAATAATAATTAGGGAGATTTCAAGTGCCAAGATCACTTAAAAAAGGTCCTTTCATCGATGATCACTTGCTTAAGAAGTGTAACGAAGCGAAGGAAAAAGGAGATCGAAAAGTTATCAAAACCTGGTCTCGAAGATCCGTCATCCTGCCCGATTTTGTTGGACTGAATGTGGCAGTACACAACGGAAACAAATTTATCCCGATTTACATTACAGAGAATATGGTCGGTCATAAATTTGGGGAATTCGCTCCTACACGAACTTATAGAGGACATATTACCAAATCTGACAAACGCGGTAAGAAGGCCAAATGAAAGCAAATAAAACTAATGAAACCAAGGCGTCTATTGCAAAAGCATCTATGCGCCATGCGCGGGTGGCTCCCAGGAAAGCAAGACTGGTTGTTGACCAGATTCGCGGTTTAAACGTGACATATGCACTAGCGACACTGGAGCACACAAGAAGAAGCGCAAATCCAATTGTGGAAAAAGTACTTAGATCTGCTATTGCAAACGCTGTTGAAAAAGACAGCTCTGTGAACCCGGATGAACTGGTGGTCACAGAAGCCAGAGTAGACAAGGGCAGGACTCTTAAGCGCATTCGCCCCAGGGCAATGGGAAGAGCAACCCAGATCCTGAAGCATTCGAGTCATATATCGCTTGCAGTAGGTTAAGAACCATTATCGAACTATCCTAAAGATCAGGAGGAAACAGTTTGGGACAAAAAGTCAACCCGATTGGGCTTAGATTAGGCATCACAAAAAGCTGGCAATCTAATTGGTACGCAGAAAAAAGGTATGCTGACATTTTGTTGGAAGACATCAAAATTAAAGAGTATATCAACAAGGAATTGAAGCATGCCGGAATAGCCAACATCGAAATTGAGCGTGCCGCTAAGAATTTAAAGATTTACATTCACGCCATGAGACCTGGTATTATCATCGGTCGCAAGGGTGAAGAAGCTGAAAAAGTAAAGCAGAAAATTGCCGGGATCGTTCAACATCAAGATCTGGTAGTTAATATCAAGGAAGTCCGCAGACCAGAAATGGACGCCCAATTGCTGGCTAACAATATTGCCATGCAATTAGAGCGCAGGGTTGCCTTTCGCAGGGTTATGAAAAAGACCATCCAAAACGTCATGAGATTTGATGTCACCGGTTGTAAGATTATGGTAGCCGGTCGGCTGAATGGTGCTGAAATGGCCAGAACAGAATGGATCATGGAAGGTCGGATTCCACTGCATACCTTGAAAGCTGATATTAGTTATGCTGTTGCAAAAGCGAAAACAGTTTATGGAATCCTGGGAGTTAAGGTTTGGGTGTTTAACGAGCCTAAAAAGACAGCTGCCCGGGGCAGACGAAGAAGAAGAAAGTTTAATAGGGAGAATTAGTCATGTTAATGCCTTCAAGGACTAAATACCGCAAACGCCAAAAGGGTAGAATTACCGGAGAAGCTTCCAGAGGTAACAGACTTAATTTTGGTTCCCTGGCTATTCAAGCTACGGGACGAGGGTTTGTTACATCAAGACAGATCGAAGCCAGTCGGCGTGCAATGACACGGTATGTAAAAAGAGATGGAAAAATCTGGATCAGAATCTTTCCGGACAAACCAATCAGCAAAAAACCTGCTGAAACCAGAATGGGTAAAGGTAAAGGATCTGTAGACCATTGGGTATGTCCGGTCAAACCGGGACGAATTCTTTTTGAAATCGAAGGAGTCAGTCCCGAGATTGCAAGAGAAGCCTTCAAATTAGCCCAATACAAGCTTCCGATCAAAACAACGATTATTACAAGAGAGGAACAATAATGAAAGCTGCTGAACTACGCCAACTTTCAGAGGAAGATTTGAAGTCCAAAATACAAAATTTGGAAGAAAACCTATTCCGCTTGAAGTGCAATAAGACTATTGGGCAGCTTGATGATACATCCGCTCTGAAATCGGCCAGGAGAGATATTGCCAGGGCTAAGACGATATTAAGAGAATCACTCGAACCATCAAAATAAGAACGGATAACTCAGATACAAGTTTGCCAGACTAGGAAATAACATGGAGACAACCAAAAAAGCCATAGCTAGAAGACGTAAGGTACTTCAGGGAATAGTTGTTAGCGACAAAATGGAAAAAACCGCTGTCGTGACTGTTGAAAGAACCGTACAACATCCTTTGTACAAGAAAACGGTTAGAAAGAGTAAAAAATACAAAATTCACGACGAAGAAAATGTATGTGGAATTGGCGATCAGGTAAGACTCATCGAATGCAAGCCGATTAGTAAGGATAAGTGCTGGCGGTTATTGGAAGTCGTCCGAAAAGCTGTCTAATGATCAACAATTACTAAGTTTAGAGGAGATATTCGATGATACAAACTCAATCGCGAATGGAAGTCGCCGATAATTCCGGGGCAAAAGTTATCCAATGTATCAAGGTACTAGGTGGTTCGCACAGACGATACGCCCGAATTGGAGATTTAATTGTTGCCTCCGTAAAACAGGCTGCTCCCCAAAGTAAAGTTAAAGCAGGTGAAGTTGTGCGTGCTGTGATCGTTAGAACTTCCTATGCAACTCAACGAACTGACGGAACAACGATTCGATTTGATTCAAATGCCGCTGTTATTTTGAATCCAAAATTGGAACCGATCGGAACTCGTATTTTTGGACCTGTAGGCAGAGAGCTCCGAAACAAGAATTTTATGAAAATCGTTTCACTGGCTCCTGAAGTCGTTTAATACATAAAGAGATCACAATGAATGCAAAGAAGAAAAAAGGAGCCCTGCTTAAGAAAAAGAAGCTTCTTTTAAAGCAAGGCGATGTAGTTCAGGTAATTGCCGGAAAAGACAAGGGAACTACAGGGGAGATTTTAAATATTGACCGTTACAACGAGAAGGTTATCGTGAAAGGCGTAAACATTGTAACAAAACACGTAAAACCGAAACAGGCCGGTCAAGAAGGGAAAATCGAAAAATTCGAAGCACCTATTCATTATTCAAACGTTCTGCTTTTCTGCGAAAAAAGCGGCAAGGGTGAGCGATTGAAGATTAGAATCAATGACGATAACACGAAAACAAGGATTTTTGCCCAGTCAAATATCCCGGTTGAATAATTAAGGAAACAACGTGTCAGCTCTATACGAAAAATATAAAACATCAGTCGTTGATATTCTGAAGAAGGAATTGAAGGTAAAAAATGTTCATGATATTCCCCGGCTGACAAAAATTGTAATCAACGTCGGTGCTGGTGAAGCAGTACAGAACATCAAATGTCTCGATGTTATTCAGGATTACATTACGGATATCGCCGGCCAAAAGCCGGTGATCAGAAAAGCGAAAAAATCGGTTGCGAGTTTCAAACTGAGAGAAGGTCAACCGATTGGTGTGAAGGTTACCTTACGTCGCAAAAAAATGTACGACTTCCTTGAGCGATTGATCGATACGGCCCTGCCAAGGGTAAGGGACTTCAAGGGAATTCCCGTCAAGGCTTTTGACGGTCGCGGAAATTACACCCTGGGAATCAAGGAACAGCTGGTATTTCCAGAGGTCAACTTTGAGAAGATCGATCAGGTCAGGGGAATGAACATTACAGTTGTTACATCAGCCAAGACTGATGATGAAGGAAAACTTCTACTTAAATCACTTGGATTACCTTTCAGAAAAAATTAGAGAAAAAGAATGGCAAAAAAGTCTTGGATAGCTAAAGCAAAAAGGCCTGCAAAGTTTAAAGTTCGACAAAGAAGCCGCTGCTCCATCTGCGGAAGATCCAGAGGGTACATCAGAAAGTTCGGGATCTGTCGGATTTGTTTTAGAATTAGAGCCGGTTTTGGGCAATTGCCGGGTGTAACCAAATCAAGCTGGTAGGACAGGAATTTTCCTGCCTCACTACCATTATCAATCAACAAGAAGTTACTGGGAAATCTCATGTCAATGTCCGATCCTATCGCAGACATGCTGACTCGGATGAGAAACGCATTACTGCGAGAACATGAACAGGTAAGTATACCATCTTCGAAAATTAAAGAAAATATTGCGAAGGTGTTGAAAGCAGAGGGGTTTATTAACGATTATGCCGTTAACGAAGCTCCTGTAGGCAAAGAACTGGTTGTAACCCTTAAATATTCATCAAAGGGTGAACCGGTTATTAGAAATATTCAAAGAATCAGCAAGCCCGGTTTGAGGGTGTTTAAAGGATTCAATTCACTGAAGCCCGTTTTGAACGGCCAAGGTATATTTGTTATATCTACCTCAAAAGGTGTCATGTCAGACGCACAGTGCAAGGAAATGCGAGTAGGCGGTGAAATACTCTGCGCTGTAAGCTAAATCAGACAAAATGAATTAACAGGGAGAAGATCAAAATGTCCAGACTTGGCAAAAGACCGGTCGCATTAAACTCCAAAGTAAAAAGTGACTATAAGGATCGGCAGTTAAAAGTAAAAGGACCGGTGGGTGAAATGAGTTTCACCATACCTGAGGGCGTCGAATTAGATCTTAATAAAGAAGAGATTAAAGTCGTTGTCGACTTCGACAAAAAGGAAGGCCGAACAATGGGTGGCACGATTCGCTCAATCATCAACAACATGGTTCACGGCGTAACCGAAGGATTCACGTTGAATCTTGAACTGGTTGGTGTGGGATACAGAGCCCAGGTATCCGGTCAAAAATTAACCCTGGCTTTGGGATATTCACATCCGATTGAATACGCCCTGCCCAAAGTGGTAAAAGCCGAGGTTGAAGGAAATACAAAAATCACCTTAAAAAGCTGCGACAAGCAGGTACTTGGTCAGACAGCCGCTGAAATCAGACAATACAGACCACCGGAGCCATACAAAGGTAAAGGTATTTTGTTTGCCGGCGAACGAATCATTCGCAAGGCTGGTAAAGCAGCCAAGGCTTCTGCTTAAGGCAAATTTAAACATTAGTTAAAAGACAATCCTGAATAGGAATTAGCATACTGAAAACCCATGAACGCAGCAAAGAAAAGACTTCTTGCAAGAAAGCGCAACAAAGCTCACGTAAGAAAAAAGATCAGCGGAAATGATGGAAGACCCAGGGTTTCCGTTTTTAGAAGTTCAAAACATATTTACGGTCAGGTAATTGATGACGTGAAAGCAGTGACTTTATTGAGTGTTTCATCTCTGGAAAAAGAGGTTAAGGAACAGATTAAAGGCCATTCCGGAAATAAAGCGGCTGCGCAGTTAGCCGGTAAAGTTCTCGGTGAAAAGCTGAAAGCCAAAGGTCATGAAACTATTGTATTTGATCGTAACGGATATCTGTTCCACGGCAGGATAAAAAGCTTTGCTGATGGAATCCGAGAAGCCGGCATTAAGTTTTAACGTTATCGATTCAATCCTATAATTTAGAGGTATCGTTTTGGCTGAGAACGAAAAAAGTGAATTCATTGAAAAAGTCATCGAAGTAAAGCGTGTTTCCAAAGTAGTAAAAGGTGGTCGACGGTTCAGTTTCAGCGCACTTGTTGTTGTAGGCGATGGAAAAGGAAGAGCCGGCACCGGACTGGGAAAGGCAAATGAAGTAATTGAGGCCGTTCGCAAAGGAACAGAAAAGGCTAAACGAGCCATGAAACCTTTTTGTGTCTATAAAAACTCAATTCCTCATCAAGTAATGGGTAAACACGGCGCCGCCAAGGTGTTGATCAAGCCGTCAAAGCCTGGTAGTGGAATTATCTCTTCCGGAGCTGTAAGAGCTGTTGCCGAAGCAGTTGGTATTAAAGACATTAACGCCAAAGCATTGGGTTCTAACAACGTTCATAATTTGGTACACGCTACCGTAAACGGATTACAACAGATCAAGAGTTTTGCCGATATCGCGGAACGACGTAACAAAACTGTTGATGAAGTCTGTGTAATCGATTTCTAGGAAGAGAACATGGCTGGACAGATTAAAGTAAAACTGGTCAAAAGCGGAATCGGATTTCCCAAGGATCAGCGTGACACAATCAAGGGATTGGGGCTTAAAAAACTTCAACAAACCAAGGTGTTAAATGATACTCCTGCCATCAGGGGTATGATCAATAAGATTATTCATTTGGTGGAATACGAAACAGTTTAAGGCAAGAGCCACTGTTACGAACCAAACTCAACCTTCAGCGCACAGAAACAGATGTTACACAATCTTGAGAAGGCTCCGGGTTCTGCCCATAAGAACAGAAAAAGAATTGGACGAGGTCCCGGATCAACCGACGGAAAAACATCCGGCAGAGGACATAAAGGACAGAACTCCAGATCCGGTGCCAAGAGAAGAATCGGATTTGAAGGTGGTCAGATGCCAATTCATCGAAGACTGCCAAAAAGGGGGTTTAACAATATTTTTCGCAAGGAATATGCGATCGTTAACCTGGGCGACATTATTGCCTGCAAGAAGATCGATCAGAGTCAGCCTATTACAGTTGCTGTGCTGGCAGAATCAGGTTTGATTAGAAATCAGAAGCTTCCTGTCAAAGTTCTGGGTGAAGGAACTCTGGAAGCGGCATTGACCATCGAAGCACAAAAATTCAGCGCCTCAGCGGAAAAGAAGATTCAGGACGCAGGCGGAAAGGCAACCGTAATACAATAAACTCAATATGCTGGAAGTCTTCAAGAATATTGCAAGAATAGAAGAACTGAGAAAGAGAATTTTGTTTTCGTTTGCCATGCTGGTGGTATTTCGTATTGGCGCCCATATACCGGTTCCCGGAATCGACAGTTCAGCATTAGCAGCGTTTTTCGAAGCAAATGCAAAAGGAATCCTGGGTAACCTGGATATGTTTTCCGGTGGCGCGTTAAGGAACATGACCATATTTGCTCTTGGTATCATGCCTTACATTAGCGCTTCCATTATCATGCAGTTGTTGACAGCCGTATTCCCTTACTTGGAAAGACTATCCAAGGAAGGGGAAGCCGGAAGAAAAAAGATCACCCAGTATACTCGATACGGCACGATCCTCCTTAGCGTTATCCAGGGATTTGGAATTGCCGTCGGGCTGGAAAGTATGGCCCTGACAGGTAATCGAGTGGTTTTGGCCGGAGTAAGCTCATGGGCATTTAGATTTACAACCGTGATTACACTTACAGCCGGTACCGCATTCATTATGTGGATGGGTGAACAGATGAGCGAAAGGGGAATTGGAAACGGTATCTCCCTGATCATTTTTGCCGGAATCGTGGTGGGGATCCCAACCGCATCGATCCAATCCATTGCTTTGTTTCAGACTGGTGAACTTACACTGTTTATTCTGATCCTGGTTGGCATCATTGCTCTGGCGGTGATCGGTATTGTCATCTATTTTGAAACTGCCCAGCGAAAAATTCCCATACAGTATGCAAGGAGACAACAGGGCAACCGGGTCTTTGGAGGTCAATTCACTCATCTGCCTCTGAAAATTAATGCCGCTGGTGTGATCCCCCCGATTTTTGCTTCCTCAATTTTGATGTTTCCAAATACGATTACGGGTTTCACCACAGTTGAATGGTTGCAGAGAATAGGAAGTTATCTTCAGCCAGGTGGGGTCTTCTACAGTATTATTTTTGTCATGCTGATCTTTTTCTTCTGTTTCTTCTATACAGCAATCCAGTACAATCCGGTTAAAATTGCTGAAGAATTGAAGCGACACGGCGGTTTTATACCAGGAATCAGACCGGGACAAAAAACAGCGAATTATTTAAATCTTGTGCTAACAAGACTAACCTTCGGTGGTGCAATTTACTTGTCATTAATTTGTATCTTACCAAGCATTTTAATTGATAGATTCAACGTTCCTTTCTACTTAGGTGGAACAGCGTTATTGATCGTCGTAGGGGTTGCCCTGGATACAAACAGCCAGGTGGAAACCCATCTTTTGAATCAAAACTACGACGGTTTTGTGAGAAAAAGTAAAAAACGAAAACGAAGGTATTAATAACGATGAAATGATGGCGAAATTGCTCAGCAAACAGTCGAGTCAATTTCACCTGGTTCATCGGACGTTTTAAGAGTCAATTTTCAAAATCTTGGATATCAAAACGGTATCGGTGATTTTAACTATTGCATAAATCAGAACCTGTTGTTATTATGTTTATTTGGCTTTAATTAGGTGTTTTTTCTTTTCAAAGGCCATAGAAACAGCAGACATCAGTCATACTGATAGAGAGTATAAAATGAAAGTGAGAGCCTCAGTAAAACCTATCTGCCCAAAATGTAAGGTAGTGAAACGAAAAGGTGTCTTGCGTGTGATTTGTGAAAACCCACGTCATAAACAAAGACAAGGCTAAGGGAGGACAGATTGGCGCGTATCGCAGGAGTAGACTTACCCGATAATAAAAGAGTTGAGATCGGTCTGACGTATATTTTTGGAATCGGAAAAAGTGTCTCGAACCAGATTATCGAAGAAGCAAGTGTAGATAAAAATACCAAGATTAAGGATCTGAATGAAGATGAACTTGGTAAGATCAGAGTAATTATTCAATCCCTGATAGTAGAAGGAGATCTGAGAAGAAAGCTGAATATGGACATCAAGCGTCTAAGCGATCTCGGATGTTACAGAGGATTGAGACATAGAAGGCAACTTCCGTGCAGAGGGCAGCGAACAAAAACTAATGCCAGAACACGAAAGGGTCCGAGAAAAATTTCAGTGGGTCGAAAAAAGAAATAGTCAACCAGGAAAATAGATGGCTAAAGCATCAAAAAGAAAAAGCACAAAGAAAAAGGAAAAGAAAAATATTCCCTTCGGTAAAGTGTTTATCAGCGCTACCTTTAACAATACAATCGTCAGCGTAACCGATATGGATGGGAATGTGATCAGCTGGTCCAGTACGGGTTTGCACGGGTTTAAAGGTTCCAGAAAGAGTACTCCTTATGCTGCAAAAATTGTTGGCGAGGATGCTATTAACAAAGCGCTGGAACACGGATTAAAGCAGGTTCAGATTATCGTTAAAGGACCTGGTAGTGGGAGAGAATCTGCATTGCGAGCTGTAGCCGGTTCCGGAATCAGGGTAACAAATATCAAAGACACAACTCCTGTTCCGCATAATGGCTGTAGACCACCAAAAAGAAGAAGAATCTAGGCGAAATCGATTCATGTTGTTTCGCAATAATAATTAAGACGTGGAGAAAAGAAAGTGGCAAGATATACAGGATCTGTTTGCCGACTGTGTCGAAGAGAACAACTTAAGCTGTTTCTGAAAGGCGATCGATGTTACACTGATAAGTGCTCAATGGAAACAAAACCATATGTTCCCGGACAGCACGGAGTTAATCGACGACGATCAAAGCAATCAGAATACGGTTTACAATTGAGGGAGAAGCAAAAGGTCAGAAGACTATACGGTGTTCAGGAAAAGCAATTCAGAATTGCTTTTAAAAAAGCTTCCAGGAAGAAAGGAAAAACAGGTACAAACCTGCTTATTTTACTGGAAAGAAGGCTGGACAACATCGTATACAGAATGGGTTTTGCAAGATCATTGGCTGAAGCAAGGCAACTGGTCAAGCATTCACATATTCTGATCAACGGCAAGAAGAACAATATCCCTTCAGCTCTGGTAAGAGTGGAAGATGTTATTTCTGTTCGTGAAAAGAGCAAAAATATCGCTTTTATCAAAGAGTCTTGTGAATCTGCAACTCGTAAAGGAATCCCTGCCTGGTTAAGCGTTGAGACTGATAAGTTTAGCGGGCGTGTGGTTGCTTTTCCAAAACGAGACCAGATTACTATTCCTATTCAAGAACAACTAATTGTTGAGCTTTATTCGCGGTAGCCGATTTGGACACAAATAAAAATATATTTCAGAAGAACTGGGAAGGGCTGGTAATGCCCAAAGAACTCCAGGTTGCAAGGGAGTCTTTTGACGAGTCGTACGGCAAGTTTATCTTTGAACCTCTACATAAGGGTTTTGGGATTACTATCGGACATGCAATGAGGAGAGTGTTATTGTCTTCACTGCGAGGTAGCGCCGTTTTCGGAGTCAAAATTGAAGGTGTGTCACACGAGTTCGAAACGATTAAAGGTATACGAGAGGACGTTTTAGAGATCATTCTTAACTTGAAGGGTCTGGAAATTCGTCAATTTGAAGAGGAAGACTTGACCCTCGAACTTGTTGCTGCAGGTCCCAAAACAGTGACAGGTGCAGATATTTCCACATTTGGAAAGGTCGAGATCATGAACCCCGATCATGTTATCTGCAACCTGGATCAAGACGCCACTTTGGAAATGAATCTTTTTGTAAGAATGAACAGGGGATTTGTTTCTGCAGAAGAAAATAGCGACAATGACTTTCCGATCGGAACTATTTTTCTGGATTCCAATCATTCGCCGGTAAAAAGGGTGCAGTACGAAATTACCAACACTCGGGTAGGTCAACAGACCGATTACGAGCGCTTAGTATTTCAGCTCTGGACCAATGGCGGCGTACGTCCCGATGACGCCATGGGCTATGCAGCCAAGATCCTGAAGGAGTACTTGACGCCGTTTATCAACTTCGATGAGGACTCAATCAAACCAATCGAAGAGACTGAGGCTGAAGGCGAAGAGAAAGTATATGAAAATCCGCATCTTTACCGCAGTGTAAATGAGTTGGAATTATCTGTCAGATCAATTAATTGTCTGCAGAATGCAAAAATTGAAACCATCGGAGACTTGGTTCAGAAAACGGAAGCAGAGATGCTGAAAACAAAGAACTTTGGTCGAAAATCACTTCAGGAAATCAAAACTGTTCTTGCCTCAATGGGATTAACATTGGGTATGAAGCTTGAAAATTTTGACAGTCGACCAAAAAGCGAATCAAGTTCAAGATCTTATTAGTATTAGCAACAGCAAGAGTTTAAAGAATACGTTATCAGGTAAATAGTAATGAGACACTTAAAAGCTGGAAAAAGACTTGGTGTAACTACCAGCCATCGAAAAGCCATGATGAGAAACCTGGTCACTTCCTTGTTGGAACATGGTGAAATCAAGACTACAGTGACCAAAGCAAAAGAAATGCGAAAGTATTTCGATAAAATGATTGGTTTGGGAAAGCGCAACGACTTGCACGCAAAAAGACAGGCCTTGTCTTTTATCAAGTCTAAAGAAGCCTACAATAAGTTGTTCGAAGAATATGGTCCTTTGTATGCTGATCGAAATGGCGGATACACCAGAATTTTTCGAATTGGTCATCGTCTTGGAGATAACGCCCAAATGGCGCTGATTCAAATGGTGGACCTGGAAGATAAGGTAAAAGCTGAAGTGAAGGAGTCTAAGGAGAAAATCGAAGAGATTAAAGAAGAACTCCAAGAGGAACCTGCTGAGGCCGTTGAACCATCAACAGACAAAACTGAAGTTGAGAAAGTAAAAGCTGACGCGGAAGAAGAAGCTGTTGAAACGGAAGAAACTCCTGCTGATGAGGCTGAGACCGAGGAATCAGAAGAAAAAGACGAAAAAAAATAGGATCTTCTTATTAAAATCTGAATGGAAAAAGGGAATCGTCGTCAAGTCGATTCCCTTTTTTTTTGCACATATCGTTCTTAACCACCGCAAAGAGCTGCAAATTGGACAATGGCAGCAATTAGTAATTCAAAAGTAAACTTGGTTTGATTAGCACGTAAAGACTCAAGGAGTTGTATAAATTCATTCCAGTCTTCAATATGCTGAAATGCTTCGATAAAAGGAATAGAATATCCTTCATCCAGGCAAATGCTCTTAATTCTTGCAGCTTCAGTGAACAAGCTTTGAGGATTAAGCTGAAAACGGTCGATGACTTTATTTAGTAAACTCACAATGCTGAAACGGATTTGAACAGTGCTTCCCGTTAATGAACTTTCCTTGAGATATTTCTTATCGCGTTTAACAGGTTCAGGCTGTATAGATGACTGATTTCTCGATAGATACGTTTCTTTCTCATTGGAAAAATATAAGGCATAGACTCTTTTTTTTACGTTTAGGGATTTAGCCCGCACTTTCCTGTCTTCCGAAAACAGTGTCAGGTTCCTTTTCAAAAAAGGGCTGTTTTCGCTAAAATCCCATCTATAGTTTGTATCACCCGGTACAAATTTTAATGTTTTCATTAATTATTGATCTGACTGTTTGAAATGCTTAGAGTTAATCGAAACCGGATACCTTCACTAGTCTTTATTCTTGGCCTGATCCTAACTTATGTTGAGTTGGCCGAAAATGCAATTGCTGCCACTGATGACGAACTCGCTGTTATTTATCAAAGCAAGAAATACTCCCACCTGATCGATGTTCTTGCCCGGGAAGAAAAAGAATCCTGGAATATAGAAAAGAGCTATCTTTTATTCAAAACATACAATCAATTAAAAGACTATAATCAAAGTAAACGGGTCCTGGGATTTATTGAACACAACCTTCCATCCGGGTTTGAAAATCTATTACTCTTTGAAAAAATCAAACTGCACAAAACCAGGGGAGAAAAGGAAAACATCCTTCATGCGATTGTAAGATTTCAAGGCAAACAAATAAATCCGTTCGTATTTCAATATGTAACAGATCTTCTGACTTCGGACTTTAACTCGTTTAAAAATAGAAGACTGCTGCAACGGAGTCTTTCGGTTTTGGCACCGTTTGCAGAAGATATAAAAACCGGACCGAAACTTTTGAAACTATACGCGGATAGTTTGGACTATTCAGATTCAAAAAAAGGTGAAGCCCTGCTAAACCTTTGGAAAACTGCCAATATAAGTTCACTTGATCCATCTGAGCGTTCCATTGAAAAATCCATACAAAGTAACATCCTGGAATTTGAAAAAGAAGTAATCACTCATTTCAAAAGCCAAAGGCAGTATAAAAACTACTCCTATATCATTAATCAAGCTCCGGTTTATCTTTCCTTAATCCCTGATAAGAAAAGTGATTATTTTAAGCAACTGAGAAAAACCTATTTTCATTCCATGGTGAAAAAGAGGAAATTCAGCGTGCTTATCAACACGCTAGCCAAGGAGAGTAATAGGAATGCATTGGGGTTGGAAGAAGATGAAGCCCTCTTGATCCAGTTTGACCTGATGGTTCGAAAGGGGGACACAAAATCTGCCATTGCCACCTTAAACAAAATAATTAAAAAAAACCCTCGTCAAAATCTGGACAAAAAATATATCTCGCTGGGCAAGTATTATTTCAATAAAGGATATTACAAACAGGCATTGTATTTTTTCAATCGGCTAAAACGTTCTGAATCAAGCCAGTACCGTATTTCAGATGTCAATTGGTATGTCTGGAGATCTCATTTTTTACTGGGAAACAGGGAAGAATTGACTCAACTTGCCGAATGGGCATATGGTTATCAATTCGATAACAAGGAACTGGGAGCGCGTTTTTGTTACTGGGGATATAAACTCAAATTGTATCGAGATGGTGACCTCTACCGATGCTACAAGCAATTTCCGTTAACCTATTATGGCTTGCATTCCAAATACACCAGCAAGCAGCAAATCGCAACCACAGCTGCACCAATTCCCGCCAGTCAAGTATTTGCCGCAGCCGGAGACATTTCCCCGCTGCAGGAAAGGCAAATGCTGTTTTTACGATTTGTATATCTGCTGAATGAGACTGAGCTTGCGGATTCAATAGTAAGGTCCATGATCCGTTCAAGCGATTCAAATATGATGCTTTCCCTGGCTAATATGCTCCTTGAAATGGAGAGATATTACCTGGTACAAATCATTGTTGAATCTAAATTCAGACCTGCATTGGAGAAGAGCATCACCGGAAGACGCCTGTTGTTGCCTTATTTTTATCCCTTGGCTTATGACGAAGAAATCAGTCAATTGGAAGACAAGCGTTCCGTGCCTAAAACCTTAATACTTTCTGTTATGAGAGAGGAATCTCATTTCAATCCGGAAGTTAAATCTGTGGCAGGTGCTGTTGGCCTGATGCAATTGATGCCAAAAACCGCAAAATATGTTGGAAAAGGAATTGGCTTAAAAGTATCCACCGCTTCCCTGGTCGATCCAAAATTAAACTTGAAACTGGGATCAACATATTTAAAAAAATTGATGAAACGATACAAAGGAAATCTTTTTTATACACTGGCTGCTTATAACGGCGGTCCAACCAATGTGAAGCGTTGGATTAAAAAAGCCAGGCCCAAGGATAATGATGACTTTGTCGAGTCGATAACCTTTGTTGAGACTCAGAATTATGTCCGCCGTGTCATGCGAACTTTTTACATCTACCGTGATATGTATGAAAAGATATGATTAACCTGTTAAAACACCTGGGTTCTTCATGCGTTTTGCTCCTGGTTGTGGCTTCCTGTTCACTTGTATCACCTCCAACCAGATGTAAGATGCCTGACCCGGCAGCAAAGTCAGCGGCGATTAAACAACTGGAGTCATTTTCCGTTGATGATATCAATATTGACTACTTTGCCAAATGCAAAGCAAGGATAAGCAACGGAGGAAGTAAGAACAGCGGAGCTTGTCAGATCATTCTAACCAGAAATGGTGAAATGCAGTTGACCATTATGCATCCCCTGGGCGGTACCTTACTGAAGGTCTATGCTGACAATCAAATCGTGCAGGTAAGCGATTTTTCCGAAAAGAGTTTTACAACCTATCCTGCAAAAGACATACAGCACTTGGAAATCCCGGTTTTTAGAAATCTGTCGATTAATGAACTGCAGGCAATCATGTGGGGTAGACTTACGGACCAGGTAACCGGACTTTTGGAATATGAGCTTAAAGATAAAAGACCCGCATTCCTGTACAAAAAAAGGAATGAACTTGATTTGATAATCTCTTATCAAAAATGGCAACAAAAGAGCAACATGCTGATACCCCGTATCATCAATATGAAGAACAATTATAACGGTTCTTCCATCAAGTTGGTTATTACGGAATTTAAACCGGATTACCTTTGTAATTTGAAATTAACAAATCCGTTTTGATCTCACACATTTTGAGTTTTATTAACATGTAGCAACATCCCGGTCCAAGCAGTCAGCAACCAAAGTTGCATAACATGGTTATCGGTTCTTGGTGAAAGCTTCACTACAGGGCACCTCCCTTTGCCTGCAAACCAGGGAAGGCTGAAGTAAACCCTAAAATGTGCGTCATCAGTGATCCCTTTTGAGAATAAACCGGGCCAGTTCCTGCAGGCGTGTCGTGTCCTTTGGAATCAACTTGAGATTGTTGAGGGCTTTTTCGTAGCTTTGATTTGCCAGTTGCCTTGATTTTTCCAAACCGAATATTTTTGGATAGGTCAAAGTCTCATTGATAAGATCTGTTCCCGGATTTTTGCCTAATTTATCTTTATCCCCGGTTTCATCTAAAATATCATCTTGGATTTGAAAACATTTACCAATTTCCTCTCCAAACGCCGTAAATAGTTCGAATTCCTTGTCATTGGTATCTGCCAAAATAGCACCAATTTGAATGCAGGCAGTAATCAAGGCTCCTGTTTTGTTCGCATGTATGAATTGCAGCCAATCCAACTCATCTCCTCTTTTAGTCTCATCAATATCCGCAACCTGACCGGAGACCATTCCAAAAACACCTGCTTTTTCCGCAACAAGCCTGACAATTTTAATTTGTTTTTCCGGTGAAACAGAAGTCGAAGATCCGAAAGATAATAATCGAAAGCTATGAGTTAACAAAGCATCACCGGCCAGCAGGGCCAGGGCCTCCCCATACCGAATATGATTGGTTGGTTTTCCTCTCCTTAAATCGTCATCATCCATACACGGCAGATCATCGTGAATTAAAGAGTAAGTATGAATATACTCTACTGCACAAGCAAAAGGCAGAGCCAGTTCTGGATCACCCCCCCCGCATTCAGCGGTAGTCATGACCAAAATTGGTCTAAGCCTCTTTCCGCCGGCAAAGAGAGAGTATTTCATCGATTCTTCCAGCTTTCCTACCTGTTCAGGTAATACCGGAAATGAACTTTTTAAATTGGCTTCAAATTGAGCCAGCTTTTCCGCGTAGTATTCTTTAAATGGTAATTTACTCATTTCTTTGTTTGCCAAAGGAAATTCCGATTTAATGTATTTTCAGTTTTTCTTCTTGAAGGCCAATACCCGATCGTTCCCGGAGTAGTCTTTGCGCTGCTCTTGCAATTCAAAATATTGTGAATTCCGAAACAAGTCTCTTATTGACTCAACCTGGTCAAATCCATGTTCAACAATCAAACAACCTCCTGATTTAAGGCGGCTGGCAGATGCATCATGGAGGTAGTCATAAAATTCCATGCCGCTGTCTCCGCCGGAAAGAGCTATTCTGGGCTCCCAATCTGTAACGTCCTTTTGCAAGGATTCGAACTGAGTATTTGGAATATACGGGGGGTTGCTGATGATCAAATCAAATAAAGGTTCCGCTCTGATTGATGAAAACTTATCCCCTTTAATTGTTGTTATGGTGTTTCGTTTTTCAGCTAAAAGATTACTGTAAGTCGAAATGTTCCGGCTGGCAAATTCCAACGCTTGCTTACTGAATTCCACAGTCACGATATCCAGGTCCGAAAGTTCATTGCATAACGCCAAAGGAATCGCCGCACTTCCTGTACCCAATTCCAGAATGCGAACTCGCTGACGATCTGAATGTCCGGCAAACCTTTCAGCAACGGCTTCTACCAGCACTTCAGTATCAGGTCTGGGAATCAGCACCCCTGGTCCGACTTCCAATTTCAGAGTCCAGAATTCACAAGACCCGACAATATATGCTACGGGTTCTCTGCGATATCTTCGTTTAACAAGTTCCCTAACCTTTTTTTGCTCCAATGGCGTGCAGGGCTTGTCATGCTGTAAATAAATATCTAACCGTGAGATCTCCAAGGCGTGGCTTACCAGCATCTCTGCTTGAAACCTGTGTGGTTGCGGAAAACCTTTCTCTTCCAAATCACTGCTGATCCATTTAACAAGTTTCGGTGGGGTCCAATCCATCAGTTATTGTTTTACAGGTAGGTATTTAAAGTAACACTTGATGCGGGTATTGTTCCGGAAAGCCGGGTGATTTGTCCATCTGTCCATTTACCCGGGTGTATATTATAAAACCGAGCCAAATCAAAAGGAAGCAATTCTTAATCGTCTAAAAATAGACTAAGAGGGATTCAAGACCTGGTTTATTTTAGCCAGGACTGTTTTGACTTTGAAGGGCTTGACTATATATCCGTTAATTTTCAATTTCGCAGCGCTAACTATATCATCCGGGCGATCTGATGCCGTGATCATCATTACTGGTGTCTCTTTGAGTTCTTCTGATCCGTTTCTGATATGTTGAAGTAATTCAAGCCCATCCATTTCAGGCATCATCCAGTCTGTTAATATTAAATCAAACTTTTTCTTTTTTAATATCTCGCAAGCGATTTTTCCATTTTCAGCTTGGTCAATTTCAGTAAACTCAGCACTTTTTAAAATGGTGACAATCAAAGCTCTGATTTTCGGATTATCATCAACTACCAGAACTCGAACGTTTTTGTTTTCTGTCATAGGTAAGGATCAGTTCGATTAAGATTGGGATGTGGGAGATCTGTGTTCTTCCATAGAATGTGTGCCTGGAAACATGTCATCAGTATAGAAAAGCTGTGAAACTCTGTAAAACACTTAAAATTTACGAGCATTCATTTTCGGTTTTATTCATCCACACATATTTTGGATTTAACTTAACCCTGCCTGCTTGGTTAATACACGCTTTTGCCCAGGTTTTGGCTATGTTATCGGTTTGTGGAGCAATTAATTATCAAGGGATGAGAATATAAAAAAACCATCTCCTTGATCAGGCAGTAACAGTTAAATTTTGGATAATTGTTTATCTGCTTGTTTTATAATCGTTCATCAAAGGTCGATAACTGGCTGCCAAGCCGGCAAATTTCACATAGTACCTGAATTTTTTAGGGTTGATTCCCCCGGCTTAATTTATAGGCACATTCAATAGCTGAAATCATGTTACGATGGTTTGCTATGCCCTGCCCGGCTATATCAAAGGCGGTACCATGATCAACAGACGTTCTGATGATAGGAAGACCGATGGTAATGTTAACAGCGGTATCAAAAGCCAGGAGTTTAATCGGAATTAATCCTTGATCGTGGTATTGAGCGACAACCAGATCGTACTTTCCTTGGGCTGCAGCAATGAAAACCGTATCTGCCGGAAAAGGACCACAAACATCGATCCTCTTTTTTTCAGCTTCCTTGATAGCAGGTTTGATCAATTTTTGATCTTCATCCCCAAATATCCCACCTTCCCCGGCATGTGGATTCAATCCGCAGACTGCAATTTTTGGATTTTTTATCCCTAATTTGAACAATTCGGAGTTACTTAGATCGATGGTTTTAAACACTGTATCAATTGATAATCGATCGCTAACATCTTTTAACGGCAAGTGGGTTGTAACCAGGCAAACTGAAAATGGTTCCGCGGCAAACATCATTCTGTAATCGTCAGTTCCAGTTAAATGAGCAAGCAGTCCTGTATGACCATCAAACTTATGTCCTGCCTGATGCCATGATTCCTTGCAAATCGGCGCTGTTACCATGGCTGATATCTTATTAGTCCGGCAAAGCCGGGATGCCGTCACCACTGCTTGGTAGGCATATTCACCACACATGCTGTTGGTCATTCCGGGTTTGTATTCCAGTGGACTGCTGCAGCAATTCAAAACATAAATGGTATCAACCTTGTTACCGACCTCATCCGGAGAATCAACTTCACATATCTTTGTTTCCAAACCAAGACTTCGTGAAGTCTGACGAAGGACCTCGGAACTCCCTATAACCAGCGTTTCAAATTTCCGGGTAACGGATGATTCCACAAGAGCTTTGATTGTGACTTCCGGTCCAACCCCGGCGGGGTCTCCCATTGTTATTCCGATCAACGGTTTCATACTAATAGCGATGTAATGGTTGACATTTAAGCAACAGGATAATCACGCTAACGTTGAGTTTCCAAAAATATCTACTCATTTACTTCTAAATATTATATGATCTAGGTTAAACAATTTTGGTCTTTCAATCGTTTTAAATACGTAGACCAGTCCGGACTTCAGCTTGAAATATGATACATATGGCATTTGGCCTGTGACTCATTCTCAGCTATTATGAAATCGGGATAGCTTTCAATATAGTTAACCATATTCAGGAATTTTAACATGATTGAATTCAGAACAGAAGACAAACGATTGATTTGCGAAATTACCGAAGAAATAGTGGCTTCGAAAATACCTGAAATGAGAAATGTTTTGGCATCCTATCTGGATGGCAACCAGTCCTGGAACGAATTGATTTTTGATTGTAAGAAAGTCCAAACCTTGGATTCCATTGGTGTCAATTTTATTGTAGGGGCATACAAAAAAGCGCATTCAGCCGATCGCAATTTCAAAATCACCGGCTGCAATGAACCTGTCACAAAAGTGCTAAAGCTTTTTAAGCTTGATGAGAAATTTGAAATTGAACCTGCAGCAATTGTTTAATTGTTACCGGATACCGATCGTTTTTCAACTTGACATTTGGACAACATGCATCCGACAGCCAATCCAATGTTTTTATTCATTGCCCGGAACATGGATGTTTATGAACGTTTCCCATTAATTTGATGAAACTTATCCTTGCAGAATCAGATCAATCGGTTTACGAAGCACTGGCAAAGGATTTTAAGCGCTGGGGTTTTGATGTCTACAAACGAAACACCGAATCTTCTATCATTGCCCACCTAAAAGCGACACCAAGTGTCAGAATTGTGGTGCTTGGTGACAATGAGTGTAATTTAAAGAGTCTGTATTCAAAAATTCGCAACAACGACAATTACATTTATCTCGTTGAACTTCTTAAAGAAGCTAAACAAGGCGTTTTGGCTGATGCGGAACATCTTCCCGACCTGGTAATACCTGCTCCAATCAATCGTGACTTTCTAAGAATCCAGCTATTTGGCATTCGAAAAACCATAGAGCTTAGTTTAAAGTACTTCAGATCAAACCGATCTCAGACCACTGAAACGCAAAGGCAAATCCTTAATCTCAGATCCGCTGATGAAGCTTATAAAAACCAGCGCAGTCTACTATACAATCATTTATTGAAATTCCTGGAAGACCTGCGGCAAATCAATATTAACAGGAACCCATTGCAAATGGACGCATGGCAAAGCATGCTTTCCAGGGCTGAAAAAATGGGCTGCGAGCAATGCGATGAATGGATTTCCGGAGTCATTTTTTTATTGCTTAATAAAGAGATTTCGGCATTTTTTACTCAAAGTCTTTTGCAATACCAACTCGCGGAAATCACGGAAAACCTTGAAATGGGTATACGCAGTCTGGCTGAATTCGGCTACTTTACCGATTCCGCCGGATCAAGTCCCAAAAATATCCTTGAGGGGAAACAGGTACTGCTGGTGGAGGATATGAAGTATAACCGGGTATTGCTAAAAAAAATCCTGCAAAAACAAAAGTGTATCATTCACGAAGCCACAAATGGCGAACATGCAATAGAAATTTGGCAGACCATGAAACATGTTGATGTCGTCATAATGGATATGAACATGCCTGTTATGGATGGATTTCAAGCTACCAAGAAAATCCGCGAGATTGAACAAGAAAAATCATTAGGAAGAACACCAATTGTAGCTCTGACAGCCCTGGCAATGAGAGGTGATAAAGAACTGTGTCTGGAAGCGGGCACCGATGATTATCTCCCAAAACCTGTTGAAGCCCAGTCCCTGGTTAAAGTTTGCCGCAGATTACTGGCTACCGAAGATCAACATGATCTCATCTATGGGGATTATATACCTGAGTTGAATATTAAGAATGTTTTACTTAAATCGGAGAACCAGATTAATACCTATGTTTTATCATCAATATTCAATGTACTGGGAATCGATCTGACTATAAATAATGATACCAAGACCATTTTAAACAGTGTGGTTGAAGAATCTTATGATTTGATCATTCTGGAATCCCATGCTGATTTGGAGTTAGCCTACTTCATAAAAAACAATTTTAGAAAACAGCAAATTGCTCTTTTGACTTCAAAAGAAGGCTTTGGTGAGCATATTCCCAGGAAGAATTCAGACAATATTGTATTTCCGTTTACATTCGGCCAGATTCTTAATGTACTTGAGTACTTTTCCGACAAGAGAAAACAGGCCCAACAACACGAAGAAAAGCTGGCTGATGTTGATTCCCTGGGAAAAATTAATCGCCAGGCCAGTATTGATGAAGCTGTTCAAAAATCGGGTAACCAGGTTGCTGTATGGCAAAAAGCGTTCAGAAAAATTGGGGGGGATCTGGTTATCAGTCATCAATTCAATATGCATGGTAAGTTTGGATTAATTCTGGGTGATGTGGCCGGACATGACATTCAAAGCGGATATACGGCATCCTGGTTCAGTGGTCTGGTGGAAGGGATCTGGGGTCAATTTAGCAATCCGTATAAATTTCTGGTCAACCTTAATAATCGCTTTGCTCATGACACAGAAGAAGAGAATAAACGGTTTGTTTGTTCCCTCGTCCTGTTGTGGGACCCTTTGAGAGAAAAACTTCATTTTGCCAATGCCGGTATACCTGGTGGAATCTTGATCAAAAAGGATACTGGTAAATCTGAATTCATGGATTGGAAAGGCGTTCCCATTGGCATGTTTCCGGACATGGACATGTATGATCACGGGGATATTGATTTTACCGCAGGAGACAGGTTGATTGTAGCAACTGATGGGGTCCTGGAGGCAATTCCCAGGGAGATAATTTCCGATCTTAGCGAATCAAGTCTCGATAAATCTGCTCAACAAACGCTTGATGTAATTGTAGATTTTGTTACCCGCTCCATTGAAATTATTGATGATCTCACCATTGCGGTTTTTGAAGCTGAAATTCCTAAAATTCCTGATGTCGGATATAGACAAACTATAAAATCTGATTTTAAATCTGTTGATCAGGCTGTTGCCAAAATGCAGGATTTCCTGGAAAAAAACAGTTCCCGGGAATTCGATTGGCCGATGATTTCTGTAGCCATCAGAGAAGCCTTGATCAATGCGGTGGAACACGGAAATAAAAACGATGTTGGATTGCCCGTTGATATAGACTTTGAATTGGATGACAGAAATGTTGTTGTAACCGTTTCGGATTGCGGAAGCGGATTTGATCTTTCTTCGGAAAAGAAACGGCTGGCAAAAGAAGGTGACCTGCGAATTCATGGTCGAGGTATCGAAATGATGGAAAACATCGGCTCCTCGGTTACCTTCACGGGAGGAGGCATTCAAATTGTCTTTAGCGCAGAAGAGACTAATAAATAGCGCTGTTAATCGAACATTATAATCAGTAAAACTTATGAGAATTTTAGTTGTAGATGACGATAAAATAAATCGCAAATTTCTAAGCGCCATGTTGACTGGAGTGGGGGAGATCGATATGGCAAAAAACGGACAAGAGGCTATTGATGCTGTCCAACATAGCTTGACTGAAGATAAACCATTTGACGTGATTTTCTTGGACATAATGATGCCGGATCTCAACGGGATAGAGGCTCTACAAGAGATCCGCAAAATCGAAGAGTCTGAGGGAATACATTTAAGTGAGGGAGCAAAGATTGTGATGGTCACAGCTCTTGCTGACAAACAGAATGTATTGTCGGCTTTTTCTAAAGGTTGTGAATACTATTTAGTAAAACCAGTACAACAGGCCAAGATGTTTGAACTGCTGGAAGAGATGGGTTATGACACATCCGCAGGTCAATAGACCATCAATATTGAATAAAATCCGGGAGCAGGTTCATGGACAAGATATTAATAGCGGATGACGACAATATCGATCGAAAGCTCCTGGAAACTTATCTGCAAGACAGCAGTTTTGAGGTTGTTTCCAAAACCAATGGAGAAGAAGCCTGGAACCATATTTCCTCAAGTGACAGCCCACCACAGATTATAATCATTGATTGGCTCATGCCGGAAATGGACGGCATTACTTTGTGTAAAAAAATCAGAGGGATGCAAAGTCCTCATTATGCTTATATTATCCTTGTAACAGGAAAAACCATGACTGCCGATATGGTTGAAGGCCTTGAAGCAGGAGCTGATGATTATCTTACCAAACCATATGAGAAAGCTGTGCTGCTGGCCAGAATCAATGTCGGAACACGTATTGTCAGGTTGGAACGGGAAAAGAATGCCCAATTAAAGAAGATCCAAAGTACAAACAGAAAACTTCAACAAAATATGGAATCTGCAGCTGGTATTCAGTTGAGTCTGCTGCCGGCTAAAAAATGGAACATACATAATTTTCAGTTTGACTGGATTTTCAAACCTTCCGATACCTTGGGAGGGGACATGCTGCACATTTACAAACTCTCCGAAACCAAAGTGGCATGCTATGTTCTCGACGTATCCGGGCATGGTACTGATGCCGCCTTGCTTTCCGTGACCATTAGAAATCAACTGACCATAAATTCTGACGCTCCAAAATATGAGGAGACTCATGGGTCTTTGATATCTGCAAATTCGGAACAAAGTGTTCCTGAAGATGTTATTGGCCAGCTTTCAAACCATTATGGCGATTTGCTCGATAAAACGGGGCATTATTTCACGATTGTTTACGGAGTTCTTGATACTGAAACAGGCATCTTCGAATACATCAGTGCTGGTCATTACAACCCAATCCTTATTAAAGGGCAAAAGTTTGTGCTTTCTGAAGAGAGCAGCGGCACACCCATAGGAATGTTCCGGGATCAGTCCTATGTGCAGCAACAAGTGAAGCTATCGCAGGGCGATCGCTTGTACCTGTTTTCAGATGGAATTGTTGAAGAGACAAACGAAAAGGAAGAACAGTTTGGCACCGATCGGTTGGTTGAAGAGTTGAAATCAAAACCGGGCTCACCAGACTATCTTAAAGAATTGCTTAAAAAGGCAGGTGAGTGGTCTCATGCCGATTTCTTTAAAGACGACGTTGCAATTGTCGAAATCACCCATCTTGGCAACAAGTAATTAACCCCCGATCAGCTTTTGACACATTCAAGATTTGTTGTTGACGGTTCTATACCAACATAAATTCGTCATCTTTCAACAATCTCAGATCTGAAAACTCTTCTTCCACCTCCAGGTTTTTGAGAATGTCTATTCCTCTGGCCCGGGTAGCCTCATCCAAAGGTACGTAAGGAAGCCTAAAAACAGGTTTTATCAATCCTGCCATCGCCATCATGGTATTCAAAGGAATGGGATTTGGCGCACAGAACAACCATGAATAAAACTCATTTAACCTGTTGTTTAAATCGTCATTCTTGTTATCCATTAACTTGCGCATGGTTTTAGGCAACAAGTTTGATGTTACGGATACAACCCCATGAGAGTCAAAATTATGCTTTGAGTCATGGCATTGATCATCGTTACCGGACCAGCATGCAATTCCTTTTTCTTCATAACCGCCGATTCTTTCTGATCCCATACATTCCTTGACCCCCTTCATGTTTTCGTGCCGGGCAAGTTCTTCCATAATGTGGGGAGGTATATCCTGATTCGTACGGGGCGGAACATTGTAAATCATGGCGGGTCCAAGATCCAAAGTCCTGTTAAAATGAGCTCTAAGACCATCTTCAGAAGTCTTTCCGTAATATGGGTTAATGTGAAGAGAACAGTCCATACCAACTGCAAATCCCTGTTTTGTCGCTTTGACAGCTTCCTTCGTATTGTTACTACCGGTGTTTCCAATAATGACAAGATCATTTGAAAACCGATTAACTGTGTGCGCAATCAACATAATATGCTCATCCCAGCTCATCAGATGCCCTTCACCAGTGGTTCCGCTGATCACAAGCCCCTGTGTCCCGTTGTCAATTTGACGTTGCACAAGAAAGTCATAGGTTTCCAGGTCAAACTCACCATTTGGTAAATAAGGTGTCTTAATGGCAGTGATCAGACTTGCTTCCGTAATTTTCTTCATACCGTATCCTTTGATTGAATGAGCTTGTCACGCCTGATATATAGTGATATCAGAAGATAAGATGCTTTTTTGTTTATGATTTTTTCAGATATTGCCATACTTGTCTACAATCGTTTGAAACAGTCTGATCAGTGCACTTTCAAGCATTATTGATTATTTGCGAATACCAGAAATATAAAGCCGGTGGGTTATATGAAAAGTGATAAAAACGCCCGATTTATTCTTGATGCAAGCATTTTACTTTATGATCCCGAGTGCATTTACTCCTATCCTGATTCACATGTGATCATCCCTATTTCAGTCATTGAAGAGATTGATCATTTCAAAAAGGACTTCACAGAAACAGGCAGGAATGCCCGTATCGTTGCTCAAATGCTGGATAAGATTCGCAATGAGGGATCATTAACCGATGGCATTACTCTTTCCAACGGTTGCACCTTAAGTGTTTTTGTGATGGAAGAAAAACAGCTTAGCCTTCCGGCATTTATAGATCTCAAGAAAAGCTCCAACAGGGTGCTTGCCGCCACTACCTTGATTCACAGCGATTATCCGGAAAACACCTTTCTCGTAACAAATGACATCAATCTCAGGGTCAGGGTTTCAGCCCTGGGAATCAATGTAAAGGCTTATGAAGAAATGGCTCCTAATCTGGATAAAATATACGAAGGGCTTTCCAGCCGATCCATAGACAAAAAAGAGTTTGAACAGCTGTTAAAATCCGGTCGTCTTTCCGTTTCCAAGGATGATTATTATGCCAATCAATATGTCTGGGCTGATTTTGAAAGTGAAAACCAGAAGTTAATTTGCCGCTATCATTCAAATGAACACGCCTTAATGCCCATTCGCACGTTCTCTGAGGGTATCTGGGGCATTGTTGCTAAAAATACCGAACAGGAAATCGCGTTGGATCTATTGATGGATCCGGAAGTCCATGTCGTCATTCTTGCAGGTAAGGCGGGAACCGGTAAGACGTTAATTGCACTGGCCGTGGCCTTGGAGCTGATGTTATCTGTCAATCGATATCAAAAAATTCTGGTATCTCGTCCAATTTTCCCAATGGGAAGAGATATGGGATATCTGCCCGGTGATATCGAGCAAAAAATGGAACCCTGGATGCAACCTATTTTTGATAACCTGGAGTTCCTGGCTACCAACAAGCAATCTCCCGGCAATAAAAGCGGAGGGTATCAACGATTGCTGGACATGGGAATGATCGAATTGGAACCTTTAACCTATATCCGCGGGCGATCCATACCCCATCGCTACATGATTGTCGATGAAGCCCAAAATCTGACGCCTCACGAGTTAAAAACCATTGTGACCAGGGCAGGTATCGGTACCAAACTGGTACTAACCGGTGATCCGTATCAAATCGATAACCCCTATGTTGATGCAGGATCCAACGGACTGTCTCACGTTATAGAAAAATTCCAAAGTTATGATCTGGCCGGTCATGTATATCTGCTTCATGGTGTTCGATCCAAACTGGCAGAATTGGCTTCCAACATTCTTTAATGCCGGTTCTGCATGGGTGTTTCCAAATCGCAAAAACGACAACCGATTCAAAATCAGAATCCCAGGTTAGTCGCAGCGCGCAGTCTGATATCGTGGTTGAAATCGAATACCGTTGATATCCTAGCTCGTAACGCATTCCAACAACCTTCCGATTACACATTCTATCGGCATCTTGTCAGCAATGTTATCCGTCATAAATCCAAGTACGAATTCTTCATTCAAAAGTTGACAGGAAAAAGCCTCAAAAAGCTTGATTATGAAGCGAAAGCCTGTCTGATGCTTGGACTGACCCAACTGGAAACCGACTCAAAGGTGGAAGATTATGCGGCCATTAATGAAACAGTTGATTTAATGGGTCCGTTAAAAAAGCCCTATTTAAAAGGCTTTGTTAACGCCAATCTCAGACGCTTTACCAGGGAAAGAAGGCAGCTGGAAAACGATTTAAATCGACAGGAAATTAGCATCCGGACCAGCCATCCGCCGTCGTTCATCGATCGCTGGAAAAAGCAATTTGGAGAAGAGACTGCTGACGCGATCTGCCAGGCAAATAATATACAACCGCAAGTTCAACTTGTTTTGAATCCAGCTTTTCAATTCGAACAGATCATTAGTGGATTAAAAACGGAGGGATTTCACTGTATGGATATTGATGAAGGAACGCTAACCATTTCAAATCCCGCAGGCCTTTTCGACAGTGAATGGGCAAAAAAGGGAGCTTTTCTAATTCAGGATCGATCCTTCCAACCGTTGAACAAAATAATGGCAGATCTACCCAAATCAACCGTATTGGACGCCTGTTCTGCTCCCGGTGGCAAGTTGATAAACCTGGAATGGTCTTTTTCCGACGACATAGAAATTCTGGTCGGTTGTGAAATCAATCAGGGTCGGTTGAAACGATTGAGAGAAAATAGGAATCATTTCAGAAGCGACGCACATCTGGTTCAATGTGATTGCTCCAGACCACCGTTTAAACAGACATTTGATTTGATTATTCTCGATGCCCCTTGCAGCGCTACCGGAACTATTCGCAAACATCCCGAATTAAAATGGAGTCGTAACCGGGATGACTTAATTAGAAATCAGATGTTACAAGTAAAGTTGGTTGAAAGCTGCAGTCACTTGCTCAATCCCGGTGGAAAGCTTTTATATGTCACCTGCTCGTTAGAAGCTGAAGAAAATCAAGAAGTAGTACAATACTTCACAGAAAAAAAATCCAGTGCAATTAAAATGTTGCCAATAAAATCATCTGAAATTGACGGCAGTTTAATCACCAATGAAGGATTTTATCAGGCATTGCCTTCACAGTCTCAAATGGGTTGCTTTGCGGCATTGTTTGAGAAAGACTATTAAAAGTTATTAATAACAATCATCTATCTTCTATTAGCAAGACAAGGCACCTGCGCTTGTTCTAGACTTACTGAAATTCAAACAAAAACCTACCTTTAATCAAATATAGAATCCCAAATTTCAAGGTTTATCATGGTTAAAATCGCTCCTTCCATTCTTTCCGCTTCTTTCGATAAATTAGGTTCAGACGTCGACCAGGTTGTTAAAGCAGGCGCTGACATGATCCACCTCGACGTCATGGATGGGGTTTTTGTACCCAATATCACTTTTGGTCCGGCAGTTATAAAATCATTGCCCAGATATGAGGGTGTGGAAATGGACGCTCACCTAATGATCAGTCATCCGGAAAATAACATACAATCCTTTTTAGACGCCGAAGTGGATAGAATTTCAATTCATGTGGAATCAACCATCCATTTACAACGGTTACTGCAACAAATCAGAGATGCCGGTGTAAAACCTGCCGTAGCTTTAAATCCTTCTACACCTTTGCAATCGCTGGACTGGATCTTGGAAGATTTGGACATGGTGTTGTTGATGTCAGTAAATCCAGGATTTGGCGGTCAAAAATACATCCCGGCAACCACCAAAAAAATTGAAACCTTGAAAGAAACTATTGTTAAAAGGGGTCTTAATATAGAGATACAAGTCGATGGTGGCGTATATCCCGGCAATGCAAAAGAACTGGCATCTGCCGGTGTTGATATTTTAGTTGCCGGGTCAGCCGTATTCGGTCGTGAAGACTATACGCAGGCAATTGCAGATCTTAAGGCTGAATGAACTTCAAGACTATAAGTGGGGAACGAAAGCTGCGACCTCGAAAAGGATCTCTTGAGAGTTCCGACAGATTCTTCACGTACGTTCAGGATGACTAGCAACCTTAATTCTCTAGGCTGAATGACATGATATTAAGCCTTGGCTTTGTAATATTGGTTACATCAAGAAATACTAACCTCCTACGCATGAGGATTGTTTCATGAGAATCGGCATCGGTTATGACGTGCATCGGTTGATTGCAGGAAGAAGATTGATTCTGGGCGGGGTGGACATTCCACACGAAAAAGGTCTATTAGGGCACTCCGACGCTGATGTTTTAGTCCATTCTATTATGGATGCTATGCTGGGAGCGCTGGCTTTGGGTGATATTGGCAAGCATTTTCCGGACACGGACACTTCCTATAAAAACGCTGACAGTATCGAATTGCTGGGGAAGGTAAACAACCTGATTCAAACCCAAGGCTACTCCGTTGTTAATATTGATTCGGTAATTATGGCCGAAAAACCAAAATTGTTATCCTTTATTGAAAGAATGAGACAAAAGATAGCGGAATGCCTGGAATGCGATATCTCGTATATTTCAATCAAAGCTACTACTACTGAAAAACTTGGTTTTGTCGGGAAAGAAGAAGGGATTGCAGCCCAGGCCGTCGTTTTGGTTAATAAAAAACTGTGAAGATGATGACATCAAATCGTTGGTTACTTGCATCTTTCTATAGAATGTGTTTGGTTTGATACAGCAGAAATTGATTTAACATAAGAAACGCAGGCTATGATAAATCTGACTGGTCTTAAGCAAATCGATACAAAAAGAATCTCTATCGTTGCCCTGGTATTTATCGTTTTAAGTATCAGCATCGGTTATTTGATTTCCCCCAAAATGATCTTTCAACCGGTTTCCTACCGGGAAGGGGACATTATTCTGGAAACCGTTCAAATCAAAGAAGACATACTGGTTCCGGATAAAGTTTCAACCCAGTTGAAAAGAGAGAAACTGCTTAAGGATCAAAGGAGAATCTACGATTACGACCCTCAAATTTATGAAAAAACGCAAAGTATTATCCAGGATTCTTTTGCAGAAAGCAGAGAAGCCTACGCCAGAATCGACAAGCAAAATGCAGAGATAGCAGACAGGAACAGACAGCTGGGCCTGGAACACTTTAATACCTCAAGCAACCTGCAAACTATCGACAAGAAAATTCAGTATTATGAAAAATATCGAAATCTTTTGAAAGATCGCCTGCAATGGTTTGACTCGACCAATTCGTTAACCTCAAAAGGATTTGAGAAAAAAGCGAAAACCGATGCTGATTTAAATACGGTCAATCAGCTTTTATTAGACTTAAAAGAAAGGCAAAAGTACTTTCAACTCCAACAAAAAGGTTTTAAGGAAAGATTTGAGAATCTTGAAAAAGATAATGAGATCCAAATTCAAACCCTGGCAGAAAAGCAAAAAGAAACCATCAACAATTTCGATAAAACTCTTTCCCTTGAGATGACTGATCAGGAAAAAGAGTTGCTCGACTTTCCATTTTATACTCGGGAAATCGAGACTCAGCTATTGGTTTTGTTATCAGAAATCCTGATTAAGAAGATCGTTGTTTCAAAGGAAATCCTTCCTGAAGATAAAAACAAGCTTGAAGTCAGAAACCTGAAAACAGCAGATACGTCCGTCTCCGAGCAGATTGAAGATTTTTTGGACCTTTCCGAATCCCGATCCCTGGTAAATCAAATTGCTAAAGAGTCTTTCATTAGCGATGAAACAGGTAAAAAGAAAAATCTGATCGTGATGCTCGGGCAGAAACTAATTCGGCCGACAGTATTCGAAAACAAACTCGAATATGAAAACAGAAAGTCGGAACTAATTGCCAATACCAGCCCGGTCTTTTTCAGTGTAAAAAAAGGAGAAGTTATAGCCAGGGCAGGGGACAGAGCTTCGAAAAACCAGGTTGACTTGATTAACAGCTATTATGAATCTGCTGCCAAACAAGATAAACTGCCGGAAACTATCGGAGTAATTCTGTTCGTATTATTCGCTTTGATGGGCACCTCCGCCATATTCAGATTGCCGGACTTGAATCTCAGAATCAGGTTTAAATACCAAATCCTTATCATCAGTTCCATAGTGGTAACCTTATTGCTAGTTAAAGGCGGAGCCTTGATAGGAGAGCTGGTTGAATCCCGATATTTGAATATACAGAACCAGTCTTACACACTGATTCTCCCTGTTGCACTGGGTTCTATGCTGGTAGGTATCCTGTTGAGCTTCGAAGCAGCACTGATCACCGGTCTGCTCTCCGCTTTGTTTTGCTCAATCATGATGCAAAATAACATCTATTTTTTCATCTATGCTATCATGGGCTGCCTGGTGGCATCCTTACCCATGACAAAATTCGACTCCCGCTATTCCATCTTAATACACGGTTTGAAGATCTCAGCTGTGAGTTTGATCATGATGTTGATCATTCAGCTTATCCAAAGCAATAAAATCGAGGTTTTCGCCTGGTTTAGTATTCTGGCGGCCTTGATGAATGGCGTGCTGACTGCAATCTTTACATCCTTTTTATTGCCATTTTTTGAATCAGGGTTTGATATCACGACCAATCTGAAATTACTGGAATTATCAAACATGAACCACCCCGCCCTGAAAGAACTGATTCGAAAAGCCCCGGGCACCTATCAACATTCTATTATCGTGGGAAATCTTGCCGAATCCGCGGCATCGAAAATAGGGGCAAACCCTCTTCTCTCAAGAGTTGCAGCTTACTATCATGATATTGGCAAAGCTTTCAACCCACTTTATTTCATCGAAAACCAGCCTCCCACGCTGCCGAATATACACGACAGCATGAATCCAAAAGATTCAGCAAAAATAATAATACGACATCGGCACAAAGGAGCAGAGATTTCCGAAAAATACAGATTGGGCAAGGATATAAACGACATCTTGCTGCAACATCACGGTACCAGCCTGGTTCGGTATTTTTTCAATCAAGCCGTTGAGCAAAACAAATCCAATGCTGATGAATCCAATTTTCTAAATGAGGAGGAATTCAGATATCCGGGTCCTAAACCGCAATCCCTTGAGGCTGCTTTGGTAATGATGGCCGATGTTTCGGAGGCTACCTGTAGAAGTCTGGATTCTCCGACTCCTGAGCAAATTAAAGAAATGACGGACAAAGTATGCTGGAAATTGCTCGAAGAAGGTCAATTGGACGAATCGGGACTAACCCTGAAGACCTTCCATAAAACTGTCGAGATCTACGGATCCATGTTGACCAGTTTTTATCATCAACGGATTAAATACCCCGAAAACGAATCCGACAAACCCGCCAATTCCCAGGCCAGGCTGGAAAACTGATCTATGACCGACCACCAGCAAGTTCAGATTAGCTATGAGGATCACGTCGATCAGTTACCACAGGAAACTGAAGAACTCATTAAGGAGACATTTCAGAAACTGCTGAATGATAAAAAAAAAAAAAAAAAAGCTGTCTCACTTTATTTTTGTAGTCTTTCAACAATCCAATCCTTGAATCTATCCTATCGAAATATTAACAGACCCACAGATATACTTTCCTGGTCATATCAAGAGGAAGACGCTATCGCTGAATCGGAACCCTGGGGTGAACTGGCGGTTTGCCTGGATGTCTGTCAGAGGCAGGCAGATGCTTCAGGATGGTCGCTGGACACGGAACTGCTGAGGCTTCTGGTACACGGACTCGGACATTTGATGGGATTTGATCATGAACAATCAGACGAAGATGAGGCAAGGATGCTGGAATGGGAGAAACAGCTGCTCTCCAGCATCGATCTGGGTGATCTGTATGATTGAAGCAGGGAAATTATTGTGAAATAATCCCCGGCCGCTGTTTTTTAGGCAGTTGCAGGAACAATGTTAACGACTTTTCTTGTCTTTGTTTTACGCTTAAATTCCACCGCACCATCGCAAAGTGCAAAAAGAGTGAAATCCTTACCTGTTCCAACATTCTCACCAGCATGGAACGTGTTGCCAACTTGTCTTACAATTATTGTTCCGGCTGTCACCTGTTGACCACCATATCGTTTTACGCCACGATACTGAGGATTGGAATCTCTTCCGTTTTTTACACTACCTTGTCCTTTCTTATGAGCCATAATTACCTTGAATATAAATAAGTTTCCTGAATTCCGCCTTATGCCTGAATATCGGTAATTTGTACCTTGGAATAATCTTGCCTATGTCCGGCTTTTTTCTGATATCCCTTTCTACGCTTTTTCTTGAAGACAACGATCTTCTTGGCCTTTCCGTGATTTAATACCTTGCCAAGAACCTTTGCACCTTCAACGACCGGTGTACCTACTTTGTAATCATTCTCGCCAGTCTTCACGAATAAAACCTGCTCGGCTTCAAAATCAGATCCTTCCTCCTGATGAAGTAAATCCACAGTTATTACACTGTCCTTTTCAACTCGAAACTGCTTGCCGCCTGTTTTGATTATTGCGTACATTGTTTGTCTTTTGGTTATAAATCTGCTGCTTGTGTCGTTAATTTAAGTTTAATTTTAAAATCTATCCCTATAATGAGTTTTTGTCAATGTAATTAGGAGGGGATTAGCCTAATGGAACAGAGGTAGTGAGGACAAAACTGATAAAGTACAACAATGATTAAAAATTAAAGCGGTGGAGCGGGATAAGCAGGGATTTAATATGTATTGATCTCCTCCCGAAATCAAAAATCATCTCGGAAGGAGATTGCCGTGAGAAACAAAGACTGATCTAGAATTTGTATTGATAAGAAAGACCTATTTCACCGAAATCAGGTCTGATTTGAAGTTCCAGGTATCCCTTGTATCTGCCCTCTTCAATCATTTCTTCTATCTCACCGCGCAGTGAAAAATACTTATATGAGCTGTAACCGACTGTCGCCAGGGCAGCCAATAGTCTTGCATCATCGCCCGACTCAAACTGATTAAGAAAATAAGCTGTTGCCGCGCCCGATCCAATCAACATCATTCTCCAAAATGCCTGACTGGATTCTTTAGCGTCGAGCTTTTCAGCCCACTTTCTTTTTGCCAGGTCTTCCAATTTCACAGGAGAAAGAACAACGGTTTTTTTAATTTCAAACACATTGCGAAGATGGGTATCCAATTCTTTTCTTGTATCATCCACCAGCTTAATCTGTTTACGTTTATCGAGGAAGGTGGTGACATATTGCCTTTCTTCGGGAGTTTCGATGGTTTGGAAATACACTCCTTCGCTCACGCTTTTTCCAACTTTCGTAATCTTCAGAATTCCGATGTTTTTCCGACGCTGGGTATCTGCAAAGTCTTCGCCGGAATCAGATCTAATTGTAAGATTGCGGTAAATAACCATGTTATCTCCTACTGAAATACCATCCCTGTCACCCAGGTTCACCACCGCAATTTTATTGTTTGCTTCCACTATACTTCCAATCACCGGCGCATTGTCGGCTATCCGATTTGCCAGCAGGTAAAACTGCCGATCCATTGTTTCGTCTGTAAATCGTATCGTGTCCTCAAAAGCCAATGTGTTATCAAATATCAGTACTAACTTCACGTTTAAGCTAAATAATCCGGCTTCTGTAAGAGAAATATGACCGGTTAGAATCCAGTCCGATTCCATCAGTTTTCCCATCTGGATACCGCAACCAATGTCAAAACACGGCAACAGTGAAGGTGCCTGTTTTTCCGTTTCGGCTTCAGCGTCATCAAGGGGAATAACATTAAATCGATTTGTGTTGGCCAGGTTTTGCGAAACCATATTACTGAATGCCCTGGCCGCAGATTCAGTCATTCCGGTTGCACTAAACTGCAGAACAATGATGGCATCATTTTCGGAAGTAGGCTTTTGTAGAGCGTCTCGAATAGTATCACCGGCAAAATTCTGTGAAAATGCACGGTAAGGAGATATGACCAGACAGACTGCAAATACAAGAAATATAAATTGGTAAAATTTACAAGCTGAATTCACACTTTTTCGAAGCATAGCTGATTTTTAGTTGTTTACACTTATTGTTTTTTCTCACTTTAATAGGAGCATAAATAGATAACCATTTGATATGTAAATGTTTTCAACAAACAAGCAGGTGTATCTGCAATATATTCGATTGTAATGCAGGAATCAGGCAATCCGATCTTCAGCCGAACAAAGTTTGGAAGGGAAATTTGAAAAGGGAGGTAGCTGCGCGTGTTCAAAGGCACTACCTCCATGTTTTGCGTGGTCAATCACCTAAAAAAAAATCCAAATCCGATTTGCAGATTAACTCTTTTTGCTTTTGGCTGTGGATGTTTTCTTTGTAGTGGTTTTGCTTTTTGGTTTTTCCTCAGTATCTTTCTTGGCAGCTTTAGCAGTCTTCTTCGCGGCCGTTTTCTTTTTGGCACCGGCTTTTGCTGCATCTGCTTTTTCCTCACCGCCATCACTCTTTTCAGCTTTTTTCTTCGCGGTTTTTTTGGCAGTGGTTTTCTTTTCAGAATCTTCTTTTTTAGTAGTTTTTTTGGTTTTGACTTCTTTTTTCTCTACCTTTTGATCATCAGATTTTTTTGTCTTTTTAGCCGCTGTTTTTTCAGATGTTTTTTTGGCCTTTGCAGACTTCTTTTCTGTTGATTTTTTATCTACTTTGGAATCTTCTTCCGACTCTTTCTTCTTTGCTTTTGTCGTTGTTTTAGCTGTTGTTTTTTTAGCGGTCGATTTGGGCTTCGTGGTTTTCTTTTTGGCTGTAGATTTCTTTTCTTCTACTTCAGCACTTTCCGCTTTCTCAGCCTTCTTCTTAGCCGGCCGACCTGTTTTCTTTTTGGTTTTCTGCGGTTTGGTTTCAGTTTCAGCTACTTCCAAAACTTCTTCATCGAGTTCTTCGTCCTTGGATTCCTCCTCGTTGTTACCGTTTTGTGACTTCCACAGGTATTTATCATCAATCTGGGTTGGAGGGATATTATCGATTTTGCCCTTTAGCCTGTTCTCAAAAGAAGATGTAACTTCTTCCAGTTCGTTTTCTTCAAGTTCCTTGATATCCGTAAACAAACAGGAAGGATGAATTCCAAAATTGCCAATGTCCTCCTGGTTTTCCTCTTTTGAAGGGGCTTTACCTGCTTTCTTTTTGGACTGTTTCTTGTGCACTTTATCAACCGTCTCCGGAGCTTCAATATTCTTCTCTTGAACTTCCTCGACAGACGGCTTTTCTTGTTTTTGCTTGGAATCCTGGAGGCTTTCCTTTTGTTTTTGAGCAGACGCATCTTTTTTACCGGTCTGCTTTTTTGATCGTTTTTTGGGTTGTTCAGCTTTTGCCTGCTCTTTCTTCTGGTAAGAATCCCGTTGCCTGTGCTTTCTGCTATACACAGCTTTGAGCTGTCTTTCGTTAAAGACCGACATTTCCGGATTACCACGCAATACGATATCAATATCGAATTCCAGTTCAAGATCGGAAATCGACTGCCTGCGATCGTTCAAAAGTATGTTTACCAGTTCTAACGGCAAGTCACCTTCTATTTTGTCTACATTGCCCTTTGCTGCTAATTCTCGAATAGAACGTACAATCAGATTGGTGGAAGCCTGGACTGAAGGAATTTTCCCTTTACCATGACAAACAGGGCATGTTGATTCAACCGTACTTGAGATACCAACTGCCAGTCTTTGTCGGCTTAGTTCCAAGAGTCCAAATTGGGAAATAGGGTTGAATCTCAGTTGAGCCTTGTCTTTTCGCATGGCGTCACTTAATTTGTCCTCTACCTGCTTACGATAGGATTCATTCTCCATGTCGATGAAGTCGATCACAATCAATCCACCAAGATTTCTCAGCCTAAGTTGACGGGCAATTTCTTCCGATGCTTCCAGATTGGTTCTCAAAGCTGTGGAATCGATGTTGCCCTCTTGATTTGAACGACCTGAATTTACATCAATGGCAACCAGGGCTTCTGTTTGGTCGATAACGATGGATCCGCCTGATTTCAATTTGATCTGTTTGGATGTCAACTGCTCGACTTGTCTCTCAATCTGGTAGGTAGCAAATAGTGACCGATCATCAACAAACAATTTGAGGTCTTTCTGTTTCCTGGGAGCAACTTCCTTAAAAAAGGCAAGGGCATTTTGAAACGTTTCCGGGTTATCCACCCATACTTCCTTGATTTCATCGGTGTAATAATCTCTCAAGGTTCTTGTTACCACATCAGACTCCGCCAGGATCAACCCCGGTTTCTCCATCTTCTCATAGGTAGACCAGATTTCATTCCAGGTTTTTTTAAGTGATGTATAGTCTTTCTTCAATTCAGACAGGCTTCTGCCTAAACCCGCTGTTCGGATGATAACAGAATGTTCTTCGAATTCTATGCCGGATAAGAAACTCTTTAATCGATCCCTTTCCTCGTTATCATCGATTTTTTTAGATACCCCTCCCTTATCACTATAAGGCATCAGCACCATGAATCGCCCCGGAAGGGTTATGTACGTGGATAAAGCCGCACCTTTGTTGTTCGAAGCCTCTCTTGTGACTTGAACAACAACCTCATCTCCGACATTTATTTTGTTTTGAATTGGTTCATTTTTTTTAGGTTTTTTGCCTTTGAAAAGAATAGGATTCAATTCGCTATTAGGCAGGAAGCCGTGCTTCTTGTCACCATAGTCTACAAAAGCGGCCTGGAGTGAGGTTTGAACCTGGACTACCACTCCTTTATATATATTGTTCTTTGTCTGTCCGGCTTGGGTGTGCTCAATGAGCATTTCCTGCAAAATACCGTTTTCAACGACAGCGATCCGACATTCATCGTCGGTCTCGTTTATTAACATGATGGATTCGGTCATTTTATCTCCGATGTATAGAGCCAAATCAGCTTGCAACCCTTTCAGTTTAAGCAGCCAGGCTATCTGAAAGATAGACTGACGAGACGGGGCAAATCGAACCTGATAAACTCTAAAGTCTTTTTTTGTTTAGGTAGAGCGTCGTAATGCGGAGATCAGAAGTGGATATCTATGTCTGAAGCAGAGACTGAAACCCTGTAAATTTGAAGGAGGCCGAAACAACAAGATTATACCCGGCACACATCAGATTTTGGTCAATGAATTGTCTTTTGCATTTAAAACACACTCATTGATATTCCGTTCACGTTTGATAACGGAGATTAATTATTTACAGTATATACTGTTTTAATTTCTGGCTTTTTTGTCATGGCCATAGCACATGACGCATTCGGTTTTATCCTCTGAAATCCGTTGCTCCGATTTATGAGGTGATATTGCCTGCTATACTTATCGACAGCTGTATCGTACCTCGCCTTACTTTGATCCAACTGCCTTAACATGGAGCAGGCATTTACTCCTGCATCTCAATTCACCTCTTTGCAATTTTTTAACGTGTTTACCCTTGTTCCCTTTTCAGGCTATTTGGTCATCACATTTACACCGTTTTCAGTGATGAATATAGTGTGCTCGAACTGAGCTGACAATTTTCCATCTTTCGTCACGGCAGTCCAATCATCATCCAGGATTATCAAATCTTTGGTTCCAAGATTAATCATCGGTTCTATTGTAAAATACATGCCAGGTACAATAATTGGACCAGTACCCTTTTTGCCAAAATGTGGAACTTGGGGTTCTTCATGAAATGCCTGTCCGATACCATGTCCAACAAATTTTTCAACAACAGAACAATTCATCGAATGAGCATATTCTTGAATAGCGGCTCCAATATCCCCTATTCTACCATACGGTCTCACTGCCGCAATACCTTTTTCCAGGCAAACTTCCGCAACGGAGCAGATCTTCTTTGCTTCGTCAGAACATTCACCTATCAGGAAAGTGCGACTGGTATCTCCGAAGTAGCCATTCAAATTGCAGGTGATATCCACGTTAATAATATCACCCTCTTTTAAAATGGTATCTCCGGGAATCCCGTGACAGATAACCTCATTGACTGAGGTGCAGGTAGATTTTGGATAGCCTTTGTAATTGAGTGTGGCAGGTATGGCACCATTGTCCAATGTGAAATCATGAACCCAGGTGTTTATCTGGTCGGTAGTATTTCCGACATTGATATTTTCAGCAACCATGTCCAACGTAGCTTTGGCAAGTTTACAGGTTGCTTCCATGCCTTGAATGAATTCTTTCGATCGTTTGATTTTAGCCCTCTGAAAAGGAGCAAAATCCTGTTTCGATTCATCTTCTTTTAGATGACATTTTTTATATTTTTTACCACTGCCACACCAGCATGGTTCATTTCGCTGTAGTTTAGTCTGTGGCCGGGCCGGTACTTCACCCATTTGTGTCATTGCTCTTGTCAACAGACTACCTCACAACGATATTTAATATCTTATTTTTAACAAATATTACCTTCACAATCGATTTTCCTTCGATATGCTTTTGTACCTTCGAGCTTTCTTTCGCCAAATTTAATACAGCGTTCTGATCCGACTCCATTGGCACTTGAATGCTGTCTCTCATTTTTCCGTTTATTTGAACCGGCAGCTCGTATTCGGTTTTTACCAGTTTAGATTCATCATATTCCGGCCATGGCTCATAAGCAAGCGTTTCTTTTTCACCAAGTCTTTGCCACAATTCTTCGGACATGTGCGGAGCAAACGGACTCAAGAGCAATACAAACTGACGCACACTGTCTGTATTTACAGTTTTGGCATTGATAAACTCGTTAGACAAGAT
>JAKSDL010000610.1 GCA_022360105.1 Pseudomonadota bacterium | reverse complement strand
TTTTTCAGCTGATGGTTTGAGTGGATTCGCGAAAAACAATCGGTGCGTCAAGACATTTGTGCACCACTTTTGGTTCCTTGGCGTTAAGATTCCGCGCGATCACCTCCACGGATTTATAGCCCATGTCGTAGGCCGGCACGTGAGCCGTTGTGAGAGGCGGAATGCAGTACTCAGAGTAGGGAATGTCATCCATACCGACAATGGAGACGTCATTCGGAATCCTCAATCCCATTTTATTGGCCGTTATCAGGGCACCCAATGCTAAAACATCTGCTGCAGCCAATACAGCAGTCGGGGGATCAGGTAAAGACATGATCTGCTTCATGCCCTTTTTTCCTTCTTCCATGGTGGGATCACCTTCATAAACCAGGCGCTGATCGTAGACAATCGCGTGCTCTTCAAGCGCTGTTCGATATCCGTTCAACCTTCTGTAAGGACGATCGCTTTTTGAAAAAGGTCCGCAAAGGATACCGATCTGTCGGTGTCCCAAAGAAATTAAATGATTCGCCAGGTTATACACTGCTTTGAAATTATCAAAACCGACATAGCTGATTTCGGCGTCGCTGGAGTTTTCCCAGATAACACAGGTTGGCACACCCGAACGAATAATCTCTCGAATCAAAGATTCATTAGACAGAGAAAAACCGGTGAGGATCAGGCCGGCGACTCGGCTTTGTTGAAATTTTTCAAGCAGAGCGCGTTCGGTTTGGTTGTCATAGTTTGTGCAACCGACGATATGCGCAAACCCCTTCTCCAGACTCGCCTCCTGAATACCCATAATCGTTTCGGCGAATCCGAAACAGATAGTCGAAGGAACGATAACACCAATAACGGGTAAGGTCGCGCCATTGGCAGGTATCGATTTTGTGTACTCGTACTGTGTATTTTCCACAGCCTCTTTGATGCGCTCTATGGTCTCGACGCTTACCAAATCCGGATTTCTCAAAGCACGCGAAACAGTTGCTAAGGAAACACCTGATTCGCGGGCAACATCTTTCATGGTGACTTTTGACATCTCTTCGTTTTTCCCTGAAATATATTAATTTTTCTGATGATCAACGACCCACGGGCCGTTAGCCCGTCTAAAATTCCTATCAGCAGAGATGGTGTCGCTGAATGAACAACAAAGGATCATGCAAATTCTCATGATGACGGCTATCAAATACCTGGTGGATAGCAGTGACTGCTGATACGATAGCTGCCGGAGTTAATGACGGTACTCCTGTATATGGGCTTTTGACAAGAGGTACTGTCGGTTTACCGAGTGATGACAGCAGCTATCCATGCGCAGGAATGTCAAATCCATTACGCCTTGTTGCCGGAAATTTCGCTGATTCGGAAATTAGACATCAACAAACCGAATGACTGATCCAGTTGGTTTGGTCAATCATCTGATGTATCGAATCAATGAAAAAAATCATTTTTTTCATAGTTAATGAAAAAATTTCAGGCTGTCAATTTATTTTTTTCATTTGCCGGTGAAAACATTTCTAACCGGCACTGCACCAGGATTTAGCTGATTCTAACCTCCTTTTTAACAAATACGAGAGTTGAAAACTGTTTATACCGGGAAGGTGAACAAGACCTTCATTCCTTGTCAAAAGTGGTTCGCTTTGAAGGAAACAGAGGGCTTAAAGAGCTGTTTTCAAAGAGGAGAAGGGATTCTTGTTTAAGCAGTTACGGCAGAAAAAGATAGCATAATGTAATTTTTCACTTGACTATGAAAAATTTTCAAAATACATTTTGGTAAATTTTCATAAAAACGAGTTATGGAAGTGCCGAAAATGCTGTTAACAGCAGCACAATGAAGGCATTGTGATTGAAACTCGATATTTCAAACGGGGTTGCACCACCACTAAATATTCCATCGTCTGTTGTACAGTTTTTTTGACGAACGTTCCTTAAACTAATGAAGAGGAGAACTGAAATGAAATTCAAAAGCGCCGCTATGGTACCAATAGCATCCTTTCTGTTCTTGATTGCGGCAATTGTTCCCAACAGTTGGGCCAAAACAATTGAAATAAAGGTGGGAAGCTACGAACCCGAAGGGCATTATCTCGTGCAATATGTTTACGTCCCCTATACGAAAGAGATCGAAAAGCGAAC
>JAKSDL010000056.1 GCA_022360105.1 Pseudomonadota bacterium | reverse complement strand
CAACAGCAGGATCGTCAACAGAAGCAACACTATCAAAAGTGAAAGTTCCTGTCAGATCGGTTGAAGAGATAGCCGGGTTTGTGCCAGCCGGGAAGTTTTCATCGTCAGTAAGCAGAGAAAATTCAATTGTTTCCAAAGGATTACTACCGTCTACCACAGCGGTCAAAACAGCCTGGCCAATATCAAGTGTAGTTAGTACATTATCCATTGTAACTGTAGGAGGAATATACAGGTCCTTTGTTTTGAAGGTCCATAGATTACCAACAGCAACAGGTTCAAAACCGGGGTAGTTCCAGGTAAGGTTAGAATCAACACGCCAGAAATAGTTTGTCGAATAGTCAAGGGTAACAGCTTTAGAAGTTAAGGTCGTATCATCTTCAATCAACTGGGCAAATTCAGCGAACTTTTCAGGGTCAGCTTTATTGGGGTCAGCTTCGATTTCAGCATCTGTAGCACTGTAGAACCAAACATCGAAGCTGTCAACTGAGACGAGGTTCGGGTCATCAGCAGGGTCAAAAGCGGTCCATGAAATAGCCGATACTACTTGAGAGTCAACAGTTATATCACTACTTTCAGGATTTGGAGAAGAAGCTTTGCCACCACCACCAGAGACAATCTGCAAGGCATTGAAGCCTGTAAATTTAGAGCCATCATTTTTCCAGGTACCGGTGATTTCACCATTTGCGTCAGCAGAAAGTTCAAATACAATATAATCTTCACCTTCGGTCAACTCTGTAGTTGCAGCATCAGGAGGAACTGTCGTTACTTCCTGGCCATAGAAGTTCCAGATGGCATTCTGGTCTGAAGCGTTACCGGCACTGTAAACATACAGAGTATAATCAGCAAATGGTTCCAGACCTGTAATTGTCACATTAGGGGTAGCATTTCTCGTATATAAATAGTCTCCCATGAGGTTTTCCCAACCAGGCAAAACCTGAGAACCAGCATAAAAAGAACTATGACAATCGCCGCTAATTCCAATTGTCGTCTCGGTGGAGCCGTCAGATGCGATAAGGTTGCTGACATCATAAGTAT
>JAKSDL010000259.1 GCA_022360105.1 Pseudomonadota bacterium | reverse complement strand
CCCCATAACCACGTATGAAGATTATCGGAGCGTGATAGAAAGCTCTGCGTCCATCAACGCACTCACTGCAGAAAATGTTACTTTCTGGGGAGTTTCAACGGGAACAACAGGTCCGCAAAAGAGATTCCCCCTGTCTAAAAGTTATCTTAAAGCCTATGAAACTGCCGCAAAGACGTTTTTGATGAACCTGTTGTCCAGGAAACCCTCCATGCTTTCCGGCAAGGTGGCCTCTTTTGTAGTTCCTATGAACGGGGAGATACATGGTTCTGCCGGGGTGATGCATATCGGACAGGCTGTTTATCAATCAATGCCTGCCATTTCAGGCCTTTTTTACGCCATTCCCAAACATGTTTATGCCGATGAAAACCTATACAATAAGCAACACGTTTTTCAACTGTTGAAATCCGATATCAGCCTGATCACGGCATCTGTCCCCTCATCCGTTCTAACGTTAAAAACAAACATTGCTCTCTACCTGGAGAAGCAACTGGAGCAATTGAAGGGAACAAAACGATATCAATTGTTAAAGCAGATTGATCCCGCTGCTTTTACCCTGTGCGATATCTGGCCAAACTTAAATCTTGTTCTGGCCTGGCAAACGTCAATCTGCAAAGCTTCGTCAGCAGAGCTTAAAAAGGTCGCTGGGGAGGCCCAGGTGGTAAACCAGGCTTATGCAGCAACAGAAGGTTTTTTCAATATCTATGTTGAAGACGACAAACCTGTTTTGTATCCCATTGACTTTATTTATGAATTCATCAAGCCGGAGCAGCCGGAAACAATCCTGAAACCGTGGGATATTCAAGAAAGCGAGGAGTATGAAATTCTGATTACATCACCCATGGGTTTTGTGCGCTATCGCATCGGCGATATCATCAAATGCACAGGATTCTACGACAAACTACCGATGATCGAATTCGTCCGTAAAACCAGAAACCAAGTTAGTTTAGGCTGGGTGACCATCGATGAATCGGAGATTATTGATGTCCTATTGAAGTTGGGTATCAATGATTTCGACCTGGTTTCTGTCCGAATCAACAATTCCGGACAGGGGCTTGTCATTACCCTGCATGAAAGGTTTGCCACACAAATCGAATCGTTTGACCGGAGATTGGCGGAAATAAACAGAGATTTCGCCAGAGAGCAGCAGGAAGGGAGAATAGATCCTTCCCGGGTCGTCATTCAAAACAACATACCTCGCCCAGCCAAACACGCCCAAACAAAAGACCAGGTGCTTGTTGTTGCAATTTAATACTGTTTTATCTGGATCTAAAAGCCCTGCCCTTCACAACCCGGCATTAAAAAAATCCACCGACAGCAACACGATTCAAGGAAAAAAGAGTTCAATTAGGTGGTCTGTTTATTAGATAGTATTTTCGGATTAATAAAGTGCCAGTTGAATCCTAAGAATTATGCAGCACGATTTACATGGTTGCCCGAATATCTTTCACCTTAAAAACCAGCACCCTTTTGAAGGTTTCTTTTGCAAATGATGAAAACGGTTTTCGAAACACCCACGGAAACTTCTTCAGAATCTCTGTAGTTTCATGCTCAATCGCATCATGGTCGTCAAGCGCTTCGATAAAGTCGCAATAAACCCTGTAGCCAAGAGCTTCATCTTTGTTGCTAAGAAACAAGTTAAACAAACCGAATACTCCCGGTAATTTGAAAACTGAAAATGTTGCTTTTGGATTCTGTTTTAAATTGCTGAACGTTTTTGGTAAAAATCCCTGGATCACATGAACATTGCCGTTTTCAGTAATTCTCATGGAGCCAATCGGTGCGAGATTAGGCCTTCCTTCAGAGTCACAGGTCGCGATATGAGCAAGTTGACCTTTAATCAGTTTCATTTTTTTCATCAGGTCTTTAACTCTTTCTAAATCCTGGATTTGTGCAATGTTTCCCATTTGTCGTCTCCTTGATCATTGAGTTTGAACGTTAACTTCATTGAATACAGTTAATATTGAAAATGATATTTTATAATCATATAAAATATATGTTTAATATGTAGTATTTTTACATAAAAGTCTATGATTGATTGGTTTACTACAAATAACAGTTTAACTAACTAATATATTTAGGTATATTTACTGCGGCATCAAGATTTGGTGCCACTGGGACTTTACATTTAGATTCTCATCAGAGGTATGGTGATTTATTGTCCGAATTTCGAAGATGGATCGCGAAAGAGGCAGGAGAATGCAGATGAAGGATTAAATTGTTGAAGAATTATCTGAAGAAGTTAAGCCGTGGGGTGGGTCAAGCCAAAGCCGAACCCACCATCAAAGGTGGGAGTCGTTGCCAAGCGACACAAAATAAGCTAATTGCCAACTGCTACCCGCCAAAAGCTATTTTAAGGTTTCCAACCAAGCTT
>JAKSDL010000001.1 GCA_022360105.1 Pseudomonadota bacterium | reverse complement strand
TATAACATTTGGATAAATCTATACACGCTTCAATATAGTTGCACAAATAGCCCCCTTCGGTATCCAAAAATTTTTGATAATATATGATTGCGTCATCATACCGACCGTTTAAAAAGAGCTCTCTTGCATAGTAAAAGGTGTTGCGATGATTTAAAGTACCGTTTTTTGCCAGTCCCTTTTCGTAAATTTTCAGATTCCTATCCGATATTCCTTTTTCACTTTTATGCGTTACACATATATTTGAATTTGCAATTTTTCCATCAATATCAAGGTATTCGTGTACCGGCTCATGCCACATAAAATGATTAGACCTTTTTATAAGCCGTTCTCTAAAAATGGATATAGTCAAATTTTCACCTTCATCTTCTACCAGATTATATTTCATCATAACAACATCGATATTTGAGTCCATGCTTTCCTTGACCTGCTTAAACTTAATCCGGTCTTCTTCGAGAAAAACGTCATCGGCATCAAGCCACAGGATATAATCCATCGTAGCTTTTGAAAATGAATAATTTCTTGCTGCTGCAAAATCGTCTATCCATTCAAAATCATATAGATTTGAGGTATATTTTAGTGCTATATCCTTGGTTTTATCGGTTGAACCGGTATCTACAATAATTATTTCGTCCACAAGGTCTTTTACACTATCTAAACACCTGGTAAGGACTTTTTCTTCATTTTTAACAATCATACACAAGCTAACGGTTATCAACTCTATCCCTCCATAATAAAGTAATCTAAGCTGTCCTGGCACTCTGCTTCCCCTAACATAGTCATTTAACAGAGTACCGGTATAATAAATGACATCATTCGTAAATTGTATTTATTTAACAAAATGATATAATATACATTATGTAAATGAGACAAGATAAGTACCTTATTTCACCGAATTGTAATGATTTGTTTATATAATGGGATGAACTGACATGTTAATATAATCACTTTTATTTGCTTAATTACAATTGCTTTTATAAAATTCAAAATTTTCAATAGCCATTTTTTCATCATAATAATGGTTTTCAATTGATTCAGGGTCATGGATGGAACAGCAGAATGCAGTTCTTTTTCCATTTTTTATATCTTCTATGCACTC
>JAKSDL010000518.1 GCA_022360105.1 Pseudomonadota bacterium | reverse complement strand
TGGATCGACTGGAGAAGGACGGTTGGATTGAAAGAGAGGCTGACAAGACCGATCGCAGATCCTTGCGGATTTACCTGACGCCATCTGCCAAAGAGCAGAAACAACCCATTATGAATCTGTTTCAATTGGTCAACCAAAAGTTTTTAGACAACTTCACCAGGGAAGAGTGGGGGCAGTTGCAGGATTTTCTGAATCGTTTGGATCGGAAATCCGTTATCATTTAAAGAGGTTAATTGTTATGAGGTATGCATGCATTTAATAAATTCAGATCATTTGAAATCCGTTATTAAGCTGATCAATCAAAGTCCGTTTTTCAGGTACATGTCGATGCAGGTTGTTGAGTTGGGGCCTGGGTTTTCCAAGGTCGAAGTTAACATTATGAAAAACCATATGAATCCTTTTGGCAGTCTTCACGGGGGAGTTTACGCAACTATTATCGATACTGCTGCGTATTGGTCGGCCTATTGTGATCTGCCGGAGGAACAAGGATTGATCACCATTGATTTGAAAGTAGATTTTCTGGCACCGGTTTCCGGTCAAAAAATGGTTGTTGAAGGAAAAAGCGTGAAATCCGGCCGTACGATTCACCTGGCGGAAGCAAAAGCCGGGGATGATCAAGGAAAGCTCCTGGCACATGGTACTTCCAAGCTGATGGTTACCCAAAACAGTCAAACCATGGGAACCGCCGTTGAATACCTCTCGGCAGAAGAATTGCCCACGAAATATCATGGGCAGCCACATGTCGTTTGAGGCTGATTCTCTTGTTGGAGAAAAAAAGAAATGTTAGGTATGGCATTTTAGATTTATGAATTTAGATTTTCGGCGGTGTAAACGGTTTTTGTATTTCAAAAAAAATAGGTGTTTGAGGCTACATGAATAAAATCTTCCCATTTAGTTTAGCGCTTTTGATTGTTCCGACCATATTATTTCTATCCAGCAATACATCGCTTGCTGATTCTGCTGCGGACAAAAAACTGCTCTTTCAAAAGGCTCAGGCGACGTTTAATCAGGCGCAAATGCTTAGAGGCAATGAAAGACGTCTGGCCATGCTGAAGGCGGCCAGCCAGTTTGAAGCATTAGTGAAGGAACATGATATTAAAAACGGTTATCTGCTCTACAATATTGGAAATGCGTACTTTGAAGCAGGTGAAGAAGGGAAGGCGATTCTAAATTACAAGCGAGCGGAACGGCTGGTTCCCGGTTTTTCCGATTTAAGATCCAATTTGAACAGCGTCAGGCAGATTTTGAATACTCCGGAAGCTCAGAAAACCTGGTGGGGTGACATCGTAAAAAGCGTCTTCTTCTGGCATTACATGTTTGACTATTCCACTCGCAGAAGTGCCTCTGCTATTGTTTTTGTTTTGTTTTGGTTTTGTCTTTCCTTAATGGTGCTGTATAAATTCGGAATACTGAAAGCGCTAACAGTCCTTTTGGCGGTTGCGACGATTGCCTTGGGAGGATCCTATTTGAAGTCTTCCTTTGAACTGAATGTGGAGACCGCTGGTGTTGTTATCAAACAGCAGACCATGGTCAGAAAAGGACCGGGCACAAGCTATGAACCGATGTATTCCCAACCTATTTCGGAGGGAACAGAATTCAGATTGTTGGAAGTTCAGGGTGAATGGTGGAGGATAAAACTGGCCAACGACGATGAAGTTTGGATCAAAGCTATCGAAGCCGAGCTTATTTAGGCTTGTCATGATTCCAGCCTTTCCATAACAGAAACAATCCTATCAATATTACCGGAATGCTCAATAGCTGTCCTGTGTTAAGAATAGCCTCATTTTTAGCAAAGCCCAGGTTTTCCTTCACAAACTCGTTCAAAAATCTCAACGAAAAGCCCACTGTCAGGAACACGCCTATCAGCAACCCTTGTTTTTTAGTCGTGTCAACCAGTTTGTAGATGGCAAGCAACAGCAGAAAGACTCCAAGATACATCAAGGATTCATACAATTGGGCGGGATGCCTTGGTATATTATCAACATTTTTAAAAACAACACCCCAAGCCCCGTTGGTCGGTATACCGATGATTTCAGAATTAATAAAATTGCCGATACGAATGAGAATACCTGCAAACGCCACAACAATGCATATCCTATCTAAAATCCAAAGATAAGGTTGATCGGGAGTTTTTTTAGAATAGAAATAGAGAGCGGTGAAAATACCTACAAATCCGCCATGGCTGGATAGTCCACCTTCCCAGACTCGGAATATTTTGAAAGGATTTTGCAGGTAATATTCAAGATTGTAAAACAGAATCTCACCCAGTCGGGCTCCCACGACAACGGCAACCAGCATGTAAATTAACAGCCTGTCAATGGATTTTGCCGGTTTGTTTTCCAACGCAAAAATCCGACTCATTATGGTGGTCCCAGCCAGAAAAGCTGTGGCATACAACAATCCATACCAACGGATTGCAAAACCTCCCACTCGGAACAGCTCCGGATCGACATCCCAGATGATAATGGTGTCCATAGTTTGTTAGCTTTTTAGGTTTTAGTAAAACCCCGTAAAAACAACGTTTTGCGGTTATAAATCGGATTTCCTTAAGTTGTTACTCATGTTTCGCACCCGATTTTGCTGCCAAACTTTCATGTAATGTGAAACGAGCATCAATTCTTTAGTTAAATGCTACTAGCTGCTAGCGATTAGCCATTAGCTTCAATTCGAGTCACTTTGCTCTGTTATATTGAAAACATGTATAAACACACCGAAGGTGCTCAAGTTAAATCTAAAAGCTAACTGTTAATTGCTGATAGCTTTTTTGGGTTAAACATCTATTTCAAAGAGTCAAACAAGTATACGAAACTTGAGTTATTAATTATCGGCTATCCGTTATCGGTCTGCGGAACAAAGCTTTTACTTCAGACTGATAGCTGATATCCGATAACTGACTTCTATATGACCGGAGTATTTTGCTACATGTTGTTAGATCCTCACAAAAAATGTGTAAATATAGTTTTTTTGAGGGATCAGTTGATGGGATCAAAACTGCCAAACAGCTTGAATCCTATATTTTGATTTCTTAACTCCTCCATGCAGGCATCCATCCGGTGATTGTTAAACATATCTATGAAAAATCGGTAATTCCAGGGGGTGTTTTTGATAGGCCTCGACTCCAGCCTGCATAAGTTGATGCCGAAAACATGAAACTCCCTTAACAACTCAAATAGCAGGGAGTGCCTGTCTTCCTTGAATTCGATGCAAAGTGACGTTTTCTTTTTTGTGAAATCCGGCTTGTAGTCGGCGGGTTTTTGTATGATTACTACAAATCGTGTCATGTTTTGCTGGTAATCCTGAATATTCTCTGCGGCAACCTTATCTTTGAAGCGGTCATCATTTTCAGCAAGCACTTTGGGGATAATTGCGGAAACGGGTTCTCCCGGTCTTTCCAGAAACAGCTCTCCGGAGTGGATATTGGAATTTGAAAACACCACGCTGGCTTCTGGCATCGATTGGGAGGTGAAAATCATGGTTTGGTTGAATGCTTCTGTATGGCTAAAGAACTGCCTGACTTCTTCCAAAGGTAGATAGGAGACCATGCTGAAGCGGATTTCCAACAGCAGCTCGTTTACAATAATGACATCAGATTCAAGCAACGCATCCTGTGCCTGGCCTACCATACCTGAGATGGCATTTTCCACCGGCATGACACCAAGAATATTGGGGTTTTTCTGAACTTCCCGGGCGATTTGCGGAATGGTTGTTGTGTACTGGATATCTGTAATTTCAGTACCTCCGACCAGGGAAGCCGCCTGGTTGCTGAAGGTACCCTTGGGACCCAGGGTTAGGATTTTGCTGTATTTGCAGAGGTCAAGGTCTATAGGTTTTGGTTTCATGAGTTTTTTAGCTGGATGTGGAATTGCATGGTCTCACTTGATCAGATGTGACAATATAAACTTATAAAATCGAATGGCAGGGACAGTCAATCGACAAAGCTATCAGACGTCAACATTTTGGCCGATATTTTTGAAGCTGTTGGGAAAGATAATTCCTGATCCGAAGATGAACGTTCATTGCTCAAATATATGATCAGCGAATTGGTTCGAATTTGGCAAGCCCGGAAAAAACCTGGAAGTTACCTGTCTCTTTATGGAAAACGGGGTTGCCTATGTTTTTCCATCATGTAAAAAATATCGAAGAACCACACGTTTTGGAGGATTAACCATGTATTCGCGGCAGCTTGAAGAAACAAACAGCAATTTATCAAGCGACCCTGGAAAATTTTGGTTTTTGGTATCCAATATCGATAAGAAAAAGAAGCGGTTTACCGAGACAAAAGACCAGACAGAAGAGCAGGAAGAAAAGTATATACTCTGCAAAAACTGCGAAAATAAAATCACCCTTCCCAACAAGCAAATTCAAGTGGGCGGGGTGTTTGAGCATACGTTCTTAAATCCCGGCGGGCATGTTTTTCGGATCGGTTGTTTTTTTGAAGCTGAAGGGTGCACTGCCGTTGGAGTTCCCACTGCCGAATGGACCTGGTTTGAAGGGTTTGATTGGCAGGTTGCTATCTGCAATCAATGTAATGCCCACCTCGGTTGGTTCTATCGTTCCATGGACGACCGGAACTTTTTCGGATTGATTCTCGACTTGTTGATTTAGTCGGACCGAGCATCGGAAATTCCTCACTCCTCGTCGATTGCTAACAGGCAAGCCAAACAAGAGAGAAGAAGCCCGGAATAAAACTTTTTACTGAAGGTCGAATCATATCTGCAAAACTTGAGTCATATATATAAAGTGTAACTTCTTGGTTTTCAGGAATAAAAATTCGTTGTATTTTAGTTTTTTCAATCAATATTGGACGGAAAATCGTCCGTGGTTTGTCGAATAAAGCTCATCCGGGTGAAGGCTTCCACTTATTCAACACAATTTAGGAATTTAATTAATGCTAAACCTAATCAGAGATAACGTTCAATCTTTTGGCGTCAAGTTTATCGTTGGTATCGTAGTCATTGTGATGTCATTCTTTGGCGTTTCCGCCTACCGGAGCCAGAGTTCCAATACGATTGTGACTGTAGATGGTTACGAAGTTAAAATAGACAAGTTCAGTCGTGCTTTTGAAAATGCGCGGGAAGATATCCGTCAGCGCTATGGCAATCGTGCTTCCGATTATTTAAACATGATCAACCTGGAGTCCCAGATCATTAAACAGCTTACCAGCAACGCCCTGCTGCTGAAAAGTGCCGAGCAAAACGGTTTGGCTGTTTCTGACAAAGAACTGGCTCATGAGATTTATACCAATCCTTCCTTTATGACAGATGAGCGCTTTGATCCTTACAAATACGAAACCAATCTTGGTTACATGAACACTGATAAAATAGGTTTCGAAAAGGATCTGAAGGAAAGCCTGCTCAGTCAGAAGTTTTTAAGGTTTGTTGCAACAGGTGCCTTGGTCAGTCGCAAATCCCTGGAGGAAGAATTTAGAAGGTACGAGTCCAAGATGACGGTCAAGGCTATCGAATTCACTCCCGAGTTGTTTACCGACCAGGCCAATCTGACTGAAAAAGAGATTGAAGATTATTACGAACTTCATAAATCCGATTTCCAGCAGAAAAGTCAGTTTGATTTGGATTATTTTGTTCTCAGTATTGAAGATGTGCAGGGTAAAATCAACGTACGACCCAAGGAAGTTAAAAAGTATTATGAGAATAATGTAACCGAAGAATTTACCAACAAGGCCAGCTTTCATTCCCGCCATATACTAATCAGGGTTCCACAGGGAGCAGCTCCGGATGTTTCCGAGCAGGCTAGAATGAAGGCAGATTCACTTCACAAACAATTACTCAAAAACCCAACCAGTTTTGCCAGCTTGGCAACCATTCATTCTGAAGATCCCGGGTCAGCGAAAAAAGGTGGAGATCTTGGGTGGGTGGATGAAGGTTCCTTTGTTGCCGAATTCGAAGCGCAGGTGGCAGCTATGGAGACCGATGAAATATCCAGGCCGTTTAAAAGCAATTTTGGATTCCATATTGTTCAGGTATTGGGTAAAAAAGCTGCTACCAAAAAGCCCTTTGAGGAAGTAAAAGCTGAAATTGAAGACACTATGCGCAAAAACAAGGCAAAACGACGGTTGGCTAACCTGGTTAAAAAACTATTAAACAAGGAAGGAGAAGTGACTCTTGCCGAACTGGCTCAAGAGGTTAACAAAACCGTTGGCAAAACCGGTGATTTTGATGAAAACAAAGAATTGAAAGACATCGGCTATTCATACCAGTTGTACCAGGAGGTCAAAGAGAAAACCATCAACCAGAAAGGACAACATAAACTGGCTGGTGATGAGAAAATTGTCGTTTACCAGGTGACCAATTCCAAGGAGCCTTTTGTAAAACCCCTTTCAGAAGTAAAAGACAGGGTCCGTTATTATGCCAAAGAGGAAAAGAAAACAAACCTGGCCAAGCAGAAGCTGAACGATTATGCAGCGTCGGTTAAGGATTTGGAAGCTTTTAAAAATGTTGCCCGATCGTTAAATACAAAAATCACTGATGCTACATTTAAGTTTTCAGATCGTCAGGTGAGCAACCTGAATGTAACCAATCGCTTCAAGTCGGAAGCCTTCAGGATGGAAAAAAACCAGACGAAAGCGATACAGGATGGCAACCGCAATTATCTGGTATTCATGATCGATAAGCAAAAAGGTGAATTGACAGATATCAGCAGAGAGCAATTAGCCGGCCTGGAAACTATGATGCAAAATCAAAAATCTCAGCTTGTACTAAATAGCTTGATCACCAAAATGCAAAGCGATATAGATATCGATTATAACATGCCGCTCTTAAACGCAATGAATGTAAATCTGGAATTATAATTTGAGACCGTGTCAGCCACCTTATGGTGAGCTGACTTTTTTCTAGTTTTTTAACAAATCCGAGGAAGGACCATGGAGATATTAGATCAATTGCAGACTAAGGTCAGAAATGCTGTTCAGAAAATTGAAGAATTGCAAGCCAGGGTAAATGAACTGGAAGAGGAAAAGAGACAGAATGAAGAGAAAATGGCCAATTTAATCAAGGAATTTGGTGATGATGATACACCTTCCGTATCTTCTTCTTTTCAGCAGTCATCAGACAGTTCGGAACAGGATCAGGAAGACCAACCTCAGGAAAGCCAATATCGCCATCAGTTTTAGTAAGCTGCATATGAGCATTGCTTATAAATCGTTAGTTCTCTTATACGCAATCGTCATACTGGTATGCAGTTTAGCACCACACCCCGTCTCAGGAAATGAACTGGTTGGTATTGCCCCTTTTACCAACCAACGGGACAACCCGGCAAATGACTGGTTAGGATATTATATCCAGGCAAGATTACAATCTTTCTTAGCGGAAGGTTGTGAGGATTGCCGCTTTCATTCCCTCAGTACCATTCACTTGTGGCAACACCAAGTCCACAAAGGCGTTCCCATTACTGTTCAAAATACTGTTTTAATAACGGGTTCGTTTCAGTTCGTGTTGGACCAGGGCATACTGGATATTTCCCTTAAACGATTCACACCACGAAACGATCAAAAAGAGTTTGCTATTTCATTTGCAAGGGATGAGCTGGAAATAAAGCTGGATAAGCTGTTTTTGTCCGTAGCCAAATGGATTCAACCCGGGTTTCGCCATAAGAATCGATTTAGCTTTCCCCGGCACACTGAACTGACCATTCAAAAGATGCTGATATTCAGAAAATCCCTATATGAGCCAACAAGTATTCCTGATTTGAATTCAATTCGTGAATTGAATCGTCAAGTTAAAAAACAACGATATGACTTATTCGTGGCAGATATCGCGGAAGGGATGATTTTTGCTGCCAATCAGTTACTTCTGGCGGAAAAGAAGACACTTTTGATCGAAGTAGAAAGAATGCTTAGGTCTGCTGCCATGAATTATGTAAACAACGCCAGAATACATGCCCTGCTTTCTGAAACGTTTTTTCTTCTAGGGAAGCAAGGCTCATGGGTTTCAAAATCAGCAGAGCAAGCCAGAGACCTTGACGAAAATAACAGTCTGGCGCTGTTGATGCTGATTTTGTCAGACTCCGGGGAGAAAAAGAATACCAGGGATATGGTGCACAAATTAAATGATATCAATCCCTGGATCTGGCCAGATAAAAAAGAAACATCCGACCTGCCTCAATTTCAAAAAGGACTGTTTCGATCAGAATTGGAGTCACTGCAAGAGTATCTTCAATAAAACACAGGGAAGTTATTCTGTTTGTTTTTGCATAAATATCAACAAATAAGAGAATGAAAAACAATCAAGTAGCATTATTTACCATAGGTTTATGTCTTGCTTTATTTGCTGTCCAAGGCTGCAACTACAATTACTATAGGGGCATGGAGCTCGAAGAACTCGGAAGATATGAAGAAGCCAATATCGAATTTCACCGGGCTTATACGTCCTCGCCTGATGACGAAGATTACAAAGCAGCCTATTTGAGGACCGCAGCTAAAACCACGGAAGATCTGCTGGAACGCTATGAACGCTATAAAAAAGAGAAAAAATTTCTGATGGCGTTTCGACGTTTGGAAAAAGCTAATACTTTGACACCGGATCATCCAACCGTTCAGGCGGAAATGAAAAAATGGTATCGGATTTTACTGGCTGGAAAACTGGATCTGGTGCAAATTCGTTCCCTTCGAAATCAATTACCGCTTAGCGACCAGATTATTCTCGAAATTCGCTTCAATACACCAAATATTACAAAACGCCTGGAAGCTCCCGTCGACTATCAATCTAAAATCTTCAGCGTTGAGGATGTCTTGTATGATCCTCCACAGAATCTGCTGATGCTGTACTCTATCAATTCAATTGGCGTGAAACTTGTCAATAACATGACCCGGCGCTCACAATTCAAAAAATTCGTCGACTTCAAAGTACCTGTTTTAGTTGATGTACAGGGCAATTTAAGCCCCAATGGGAAAGAGCTGACCCCGGTTGTTAGGTCTTACCCATTTGATCTGCTGACAGGAGGAGAGCAAAGAACGTTCTGGTACCCTCGTGCAGGGACCAGGTTTTCTCTGAAACTGGATCAGGATCGCATCCTCGTCAACAGCTCCGTCAAACAAACCGATTTTCTGCCCCAGATGCTCTATATTAACAGGGCAGACCGAAGGTATTTTCTCGATTTTGGTCATCTGCAATTGGCGCAACGAAGAACCAGCGGGGTCTGGACTATTCGCCGAAATGTCACCCAGGGCAGAGAATATTTGCAGGAATTGAGAAAGAACCTGATTCTTAATCCCTATTTCTATTAC
>JAKSDL010000640.1 GCA_022360105.1 Pseudomonadota bacterium | reverse complement strand
TTTGTAGAAGGAGTTTTCTCTGGGATTGGATGATTTGTAGGCTCGTTTGAGGCGTTCTCGTAAGAGGTGGGTGTAGTGGGCGGTGGTTTCGATGTGGGAATGTCCTAGCAACTCTTGAGCATAGCGGAGATCGGCCCCGGCTTTGAGTAGATAGGTATTGGCGCTCGGTTTCGGTGTAATGTTTGATAAAGGTGGCTGCTGTGATGGAGAAGGGGACAAAACGGTCCTTGTTACCTTTGTCTTGGTTGATTTTGAGGATGCGTTCGTTGAGGTCTAAGCCACCCAGTTTAAAGCCAGCAATTCACCGGTTCGTATACCCGAGGAATAGATTAATTCGAAGTTAGCCCGGCTCTGGTTCCGTTATCTTCATTGGGATCGATGGCATCTAAAAAGGTGTTGATATCTTCCGGGGTAAAGGCCCCTTTTAATGCTTCCTCTTTTTGTACTGATAGGGATTCCTCCTCCATAGGATTTTGTATAATCACATCTGAACGGAAGAGGGACAGTCGTGGGAAGGATAACCTTGAAACCAGGGGGACATGTACTTCGTTACGTGTCCCCCTGGTTTCAAAAGAAATACTATGGCCTGCTACAAGCCGATCTTGCGGACAATGACGTTGCCGATCGAGTAACCGGCACCGAACGAACAAAGCACACCGATATCTTCTTCCTGTAAATCATCATTGTATTTATGAAAACAAATGACAGATCCGGCAGATGCCGTGTTGGCATAAGTATCAAGAATGGTGGGTGCCAAATCATGGGTGATCTCTGTTCCCATTATCTTTTTACAGATAAGCTGGTTCATATTCATATTTGCCTGGTGTAACCAGATTCTTCTGATATCGTTCGGTTTGATTCCATTCTCTGACAGATGTCCGGTTATCAGCTCAGCCGCCAGAGGGACCACCTCCTTAAAAACCTTTCGTCCCTGCTGAACGAAAAGCTTGTCCCTGGTACCCACACAATCCGGATCAGCACGATTGAGGAATCCAAAGTTATTGCGAATGTTGTTGGAAAACCTTGTTTTTAGTTTGGTCGCAATAATTTCAAATGGATCTTTGCGCTGACAGGTTTCTTCCTTTTCAATAATAACGGCTGTGCAGACATCACCAAAAATAAAATGACTGTCACGATCCCTGAAATTAAGATGACCGGAACAAATCTCCGGATTTACCATCAGAACGGCCTTGGCACTATTTCTAAAAACGGAATCAACTGCTGTCTGAATGCCAAAAGTGGCAGTGGAACAGGCAACATTCATATCAAATCCAAATCCGTCGATCCCAAGGGCGTTCTGGATTTCAATAGCCACGGCAGGATAGGGTCGCTCCATGTTCGAGCAAGCAACAATGACGGCATCGATATCTTCCGGACCTTTACCAGCCTGTTGCATTGCTTCTCTTGCAGCAGCGACACTCATATCACACTGAATGGAAGCATCCCCGTTTGCACGAGCCGGAATTCTTGGACACATAATGTTTGGGTCCAACACGCCTGCTTTATCCATCACGAAACGGCTTTTGATTCCTGACGCTTTTTCGATAAACTCCACACTGGATTTTTCTAAAGCTTCCAGCTTGCCTTCCTCAATTTCCTTCGTGTGTTTGCTGTTATAGTTATCAACATAGCTATTAAAGGAAGTAACCAATTCCTCGTTAGAAATCGACTCTTCCGGTGTAAACAACCCCGTACCACTGATTACTATTCTACTCATGCCATATTCCTGTCATTAAATGAAACCCATAGGTACAAGCGGATATAATGAGTGGATATCAGCTTGATTGGTGTCGTATATCCCCATGAATATATCAGCAGAGTAGTCGACTTCAACGCAAAATACAAGGAGGTGACATTCCGATCTGCAAGTCAATGGAATGTGTTGGTTTTTCCAAGGAAGCAACCTTGATTCGATTTCTGTTATCCTGCGATTCAATCTTTCAAGATAAGATAATTTTATTTGCTCATTCGTTGATTTTATATGTATAATAGTGCCAATCGATTTTTTTTTTAAACAGCGTTTCAACCCGTTCAAATACCAGTGAATATGAGCTTTGTGTCAAATATCCCGGACTGTTAAAGACCCGGTGAAGCCAAAAGGAGACCACATGAAAAAAACCTTACTGACCTTCCTGATTATCATGACCACAGCTTCATGGTCATTTAACAGCGCCTGGGCGATATCCTGCAAAGAACTCAATACCGATAAAAAAATCAAGGCATTTTTCAAGAAAACAAGAGAATCCAATCCCCTGCTAAGAAAAAACCTCAGCTCCCGCCTGCAGATGAAAACAAATGATTTGCAGAAAAAGGAAAAAAAGGAACAACTGGCTCAAACAGTCCGCCTTTTAGATCGAAAACGACTCTATTTTATCGAGGGGCCGGACGCTCCAAACTGCATTATTAATCGGGGAGAACGTGATTTCATCTGCTCCGAGTGTACTTTGTTAACCAACAGTCAATGTCGAAGTTACAAGTCAGACGAAGATTCCACGACTATCCAGGGGACCAATATAGATACAGCTGATTTCGACCGCCTGGAAGATGCCAATCATGTTTCCGTGTGCAAAGAAATGCCGAAAAAGCCCGCTTACCTGAAAATCATTACCACTAGAAACAAAGGAGACTCACCTTATGACATCATTGAAAAATACTACGATAAGAAAAAAGAGATCCCCGTCATCATGAATTATTTTTCCAAAGAAGTACTGAGAAAGGTCTATCGGTTTTTTCCCAAGTACTACATTCAACTGGATGGTGAATGGGTTTCAACGGTAACGCGAGTCAGGACCACAAAAGGTAGTGAAAAACGCTATGTTTTTGAAACACTGATCTATGTTCAAAAAAACCAAGCCAAAAAATACCTGATCCATTTGGACCCTAAGAAAGACCCGCTGCTCAAAGGTGCAAACTGGAAAACACTCTTCAATACCAACTAACCTGACCCGGTATGAAAAATATCATAAAGATTTTTTGTGTTTCGATTTTATTTCTGATTGGATTCAACTGGCAGATTCAATCATTCAACCA
>JAKSDL010000222.1 GCA_022360105.1 Pseudomonadota bacterium | reverse complement strand
GTGGTCAAACCCTATCGGTCACCGCAGTGCCCAAACTGCTCCTTAATGAACGGAGCCCAACCTGGGCTGATACTACCTTGGGAGATATTGTAAAAAAAATTGCCAAGGAAAATGATCTCAAAGCCAAAGTCAGCATGAAGCTTGGCATGACAAAAGTCTTAATCGAAAACCAGAATCGGGAATCCGACATGAGTTTCCTGACCAAACTGGCAGAAAAATACGGTGCCATGGCCAAACCCGCCGGAGAATGTGTGCTTTTTCTAACCAAAGGCCAGGCCGTCACCGCTTCGGGAATTCCCCTGATTCCCGTTATTTTGAATGCAAATGATATTATTCAATGGAGCACGAATCTTTCAGATCGTTCTGCTTACGAAGGAGTTATTGCCACCTGGTACGATATCCGGAAAGCTGAGCAAAAGCAGGTTGTTGAAGGGAAGAAATCTGATCAGACCTTTTATATACAGCACTTGTTTAGTAACGAAGACGAAGCTAAAGTCGCTGCCAAATCAAAACTGAAAGAGTTAAACCGCAGTACGGAAGAAGTCAGCCTTACTATTGTTGGCCATCCGGAGGTAACTGCCGGTGGATCTTTGGTCTTGATGGGCTTACGGAGCGAAGTCAACGGAAAGTGGTTGGTCAAATCGGTGACACATACCCTGAACAATAGCGGCTACCAATCGTCTCTGCAATGTTATCGGGAGCCCTGAGAGGATCATCATGGAAACATGGGAAATTATTAACCAGGGATATTTAAAATCTCAACTGGACCAGTTGCTGGAATCAATTAAAAACCGGTCTGAATTACCCAGTGGTAGCCTGTCAAAAGATCATGATTTTGATAAAAGCAATCCACCTGCCATCGAACGTCTGTGCCGTCTCTTCCATCTTTCAGATTTTGAACGTCAGCTGGTTTTGTTCAGTGCCGGCATTCAACTGGATAAAACATTCGGCGATGTCTGCTGTGAATTGAGAGGAGATAAATCCAAGCCCTGGCTTAGCTTTGATCTCGCTCTGAGGCTTTTTAATGAAGGCAATTGGGCTCCCTT
>JAKSDL010000068.1 GCA_022360105.1 Pseudomonadota bacterium | reverse complement strand
GTTAATGCAGTGACAATTTTTTTTTTTTTTTATATCCTCTCGGATCTCTTTAATATCCGCCAAGTGGCCTTCAAGGTCATTTATTACAGTCTTCCCTCTTTTTTAAATTATTGTTGAAAGGGGTCGCTGACCAGCACCGGTAATGACGATTTCGACAATGGGGTTTATCAACATTCACAAAGGATTTCTTCTAAGCCTTCAAGATCTTTTTTTGTTTGGTCTAAAATTTCTCGAAAACAGTTCTTACAACAGGTCTTCTTAGTGCTGAATCCACCTCCAAGTTTTGGAATTTCAAAGCATTTAAAACCTCCTTCAATATAGACATCACAACGGTAGCACGTGCGTTTCCTCTTAGCGGTAACCATACTTGGTTTCCCACTGGAGCCGGTAATCAATGAAGGTACTTTTCCTCGCTTAGTTGTCATTGAGAATCTTTTTATACCTCCTTGTAAGAATGTTAAGAATTGAATCTAATTCAGCCGTAACATTTTTAAAATCCTCTGAAGTCCAATCTTTTCTTGGAGCAGGGTGTTTTTTCTTGATCTCCTGATTGATTAATGTGACACATGCGGTAAAATCATTTGCTGCATATATACCCGTGTTAACAATCTTTCTCCCATTTCGTTGAAGTTCCAGTCTATTTAATAGCATATTTGCAGAGCGATTTGCTTTTTCATGTAGTCTTTTCCTTAGTTCTTCCCACTCCCTCTGTGGGAGGACCTGAAATGGTTCCGCAGCCTTGACCATCTTAGTTTGGTCTTTCTTTTGTTTTAAAACCAGATCCTTTGCAGATGATGGATCAAGACCTAATAATTCTAATTTCTGTTCTAAATCCCGTATTAGGTCTTCATCGTCAGCGGTTGTAAAATTTTCTTCAATAAGGGAATCAACTATTTCATGGTTGGCAACAATTGGTTCCTTGTTTTTCATCCTCGATTCACCTGATTTAACATCACGAGGCACATCGGGTTCTTTTCCACCAATTATGTTCTCCCAAAACTGCTGGTCATCTTTTTCAAACAGTTTAAATTCCTTAAGCCTCTGGTCTAAATTCATTCCGGCATGCGTTACAACATGTCCATAGTTATCTGGATGGTTTGGTTGATTTTGTACAACAACACGCAATATTCTTCCTACAAACTGAATATAAGGGGATAAAGTGCGGAAGGGTCTAAATATTGCTGCAACACTTAATTTGGGATGGTCAAAACCTTCTCCTAACATTTGAACTTGTACAATGCAATCCAACTCGCCACTTCTTAAACGACGCATGACATTTTCTTTTTCATCTTTTCCCATTTGACCATAGATTACATCTGCATTGTAACCACGGGTTGAATATAGGGATCGGATAGTCCTTGCATGGTCAACTGAACAAGCAACAGCAATAAGCTGGTGATGTGTCCCTGTCTCTCTCAGTTCTTCAAGTTTTTGTAGGCTGTTATCAACAATATGCTGATTGCAGACTTCAGATAAAGCAACACCTCTACTAAACCAATCCTTTTCCTTCATTTTCAACACTTCATCCAGGTTGTAAGTTCTATCTTCTCCTTTTACGGTAAAAGATATTTCACTTGGGGCAACATATGATGCTTTTATTTGTTTTACATAGCCTTTAAATGTGGCTCTCTTGAAGGGGTACCGAAAAACCAATTCACCACTTATTTCTTGCTTATCACTCCTAAAGGGAGTAGCTGTCATATTAACAACTTTTGCACTGGAAAAACGTTCTATGACTTGTCCCCAACTCTTTGCTGGAGAATGGTGCGCTTCATCAACTATAATCAAATCAAAAAAGTCTTTAGGGAATTTATTCAGCCATTTGTCTGTATTGGTTGCGAGTTGATGAACATTGGTAATTATTATGTGGGATTTTTTACTAACTGATATATTACCAGTATCTAATGTACAGGCAAAAGGGCCTCCAATCATTTGTTCAGGTTTTAGTATGTCTCTTTGTCTCCAAAAGCACTTTTGACGGTTGGTTACGTCAAATGACTCGAACAATCCTTCTTTGATGGTTAAATTAGGCGAAACAACAAGGACTCTACCTTTTGCAATACCAAAAGGAATTATTGCAGCAAGTCCAGTTTTCCCACAACCGACAGGGATTTGTACAATCGCTGTTGTATTTCCTAATTTAAAATAGCTGTAGATTGCTCTATATGCTTCTATTTGTGGTTCTCTGAGTTGTGGGTTTTCGTCAATATCAAAATCGGTATTGAGAAAAAACTCCTCAATCGGCTTGTTCGCTCTAACCCAAGCATCTAAATCCTGCTTACTAAACAACCATTTTTGTCCTACTTTATTAGCTGGAATGCTTCCCTCTTTGGCGAGGGTGTAAAGTGACGTTTTACCCATATCAAGGTATTTAGCTGCTTCTTCTACTGTTAGCCAATTTTCCATACCTACCACCTTCTGCTTGTAAGTTTTAGCAACATATGATAACAGATGATAGCAAACAACAAGACAATGTCAATGGTGTATTTTGTTATAAATAATGGCCAACGCTGGCATCACCCGCCAGCCCTAGAGCGACGAAGGAGCGGCAGGGATGGTCGGGTGGATGCTTTTGTTAGGGGTTATTTAACGCATTTTCAATCAATTTCCAGTTGTTTTCAAATTCTAATAAATTATTGATTTCGTAACGATTATCTAGAGATTTATAATTTCTTGGTCTTTTCCAATTATGTTTTAGCATCCATGCTCTGTAGTTTGCCGCACAGACTTTCTGTATTCCTTTCTTGTTCAATATGAAATATCGATCTTTTTCGTTTGAATCAGGCTGGGACAGGGATACACAAACGTAAATGAGATCGGGATTCGAGATTTTTTTATCGCCGTGATCGATTTGTATTTTATTTACTTCATCAATTTCAATATCAATCCATAAATTAGCTTTCGTTGGCCAGCTATGCCCCCTTGATGTCTTCACTTGAATGGGAATTGTATCAAGATTGTCATTAGCAACAATCAAATCAAACTCAGGTACATTTCCAGTGAATGATGTGGCTATGTAGCCTCTCTTTCCCAACTCTGCACAAACCAAAAATTCCCCAATTTGGCCTGCAAGCTTGTTGCTTAATCCTTTATTCATATTCCCTGCTTTTGCC
>JAKSDL010000285.1 GCA_022360105.1 Pseudomonadota bacterium | reverse complement strand
TTGACCTACCGGAAGATACCTTCAAAATTTGTGTTCACTGCAGATAATCATATCGTCAATTCCCTGTCTTCGCGGGGAATTGACATTTAGACCTTCCTAGAGTACCTTTCCTTTATCGAAAACTATTCGATTTCTTATAGCATAATGGTTTGCTTGACCAGTGCTATTTTCAAATTAACATTCCATATGTCACATTTCTCTCAGTGACCATGCCTGACGGTGTTCTTCAACGAACGTTGGCCGGCCTTGTCTTTGCAATTACTAATCTAATATGAAAGCGGTTATTTTCAAAAAAGGAATGGGGCTTCATTACTCAGAAGTGCCGGATCTAATCCCGGAACCCGATCAGGTTCTGCTAAAAGTCTCAAATACCGGTTTCTGTGGATCCGATCATTCGTTGATCGAAACTGAAGGCACTCCGGATGGCATCATTTTGGGACATGAAGTCAGCGGGAGTGTTGTCGACAAAGGACCAGCAGTCAAAGATGTAGATATTGGCATGAAAGCCATTATCCGCCCAACCTATTGCGGTGAGTGTATTGGCTGTAAATCAGGCAGACCGGAGCTTTGCTCCAGCAATCGGCGATCAATTGGTATTGGGGATTTACCTGGTGGATTTGCAGAGTATATTAAAGTCTATCCTCAAATGCTCATTCCGATACCAGACTCGGTTGATTCGCAAAATGCTGCCTTAGCGGAATTATTTGCCGTAGGTTTGCATGGGATTTATCGCTCCGGGAAACATTCGGGTTCGGCACTTGTCATAGGTGCTGGTGCCGTCGGTCTTGCCTTGGTTAAAATACTCAAGATTCTTGAATACGGACCGATCGCTGTTTCTGAACCCATGGAAAGCAAACGCAAGCTGGCAGAAAAATTTGGTGCCGATCTGTCAATTAACCCTCTGAAAGATGATTTACTTAGCGAAACATTTAAGCATAGGGGTGCGGCGGGATTCGATACGGTTTTTGAATGCAGCGGATTGTCCACCATGCTTGCAACAGCAATGAATGTCGCCGGACCAACAGCCAGTGTCTGTCAATTAAGCGTTATTTATGAAGATGTCTCCATAAATCCTGCAGTTTTGATGTTCAAAGAATTGAATCTTACCGGTTCGTATGGAAATACCCACCAGGAAAATCGTCAGTGTTTAAACTGGATGGCAGAAGGCAAGCTTAATGGGAAGGATTTAATATCGGATTGGTGCAGTCTGGAGGAGTTGCCGGAAGTGTATAAAACCAAAATTCACACCGGTGAATCCATAAAGGTCATGCTAAATATCGGTGAAGAATTTTAAGGGATTTTAATAACATTTCGGAGATCATATTGGGGCTCAAAGAACGAAGGGAAAGGGAAAAACAAGCCAGGCGTGAGCAGATACTGAAAGCAGCAAGAGAGCTGCTCCACAAAAAAGGAATTAATGCTGCTTCAATGAATCAAATCGCGAAAAAGGCGGAACTGGGAGTAGCCACCTTGTATTCCTACTTTAAAAACAAGGAGGATCTGTTTATCACGTTGCAGCAAGAAGGGCTGGATCTTCTCAAGTCACATGTTTCAAAGGCTATTAATAATGCCAAGGGCCCGGAGGAAAAGCTAAAACAGATTGCTCTCTCATTTCTGGACTTCAGCCAGAAGCGCAAAAACTATTATTTCATCATCAACTATTTTATTTCGAGTCCCGAAATATTATTTGAGCCTCAATTAAAAGATAAAGTGGATTTTCAGGCCGAAAAAACCTTAATTGTGGCAGAGCAGGTTATACGGGAAGGTATTGAAACCAAAGTGTTCAAAAACCTCGATTCCCGGCGTTGTTCCATTATGTTTTGGGGAATGATCCACAGCCTGACTTTGTATAAAAAACTGGAAACGACAATTCTTCGTAACGATAATCATTATGAAGTGTATGAGTTCGCTGTTGACCACTTTATTGACTCAATCCGGCAGCAGTAACTGCTGACTATGTTTGTGACGCAATGATTTCTTCATATCTAAAACACTCAACAATATGGTCGTTGATCAAGCCTGTTGCCTGCAGGTGTGAATAAACGACGGTAGTTCCCAAAAATTTAAAGCCCCTTTGCTTCAAGTCCTTGCTTATTTTGTCTGAAAGAGCCGTGTTTGCAGGAACCTGTTTTAATGTTTTCCATTTATTAACGATCGGTTTTCCATCAATAAATCTCCAGATATATCTATCAAAACTTCCGAATTCTTCTTGTACTGCTATAAATTTCTGAGCATTATTAATCGTTGCATTGATTTTCAATTTGTTACGGACAATAGACGCGTCGTTCAGCAATTCCAGAATTTTCTTTTCTTGGAAACGGGCAACCTCTTCCACCTCAAAATTGGCAAATGCTTTTCGAAAGTTTTCCCTTTTTTTGAGGATCAGCTCCCAACTCAAACCGGCTTGAAAACTTTCAAGAACCAGAAATTCAAATAAAATTTTGTCATTGTGTACCGGAACGCCCCATTCTTTGTCATGATAATCAAGATACAACTCGTTTTCCGGTTTCACCCAACCACACCGTATTTTGGACATGAATTTGCCTTCTTAAACATATAAGCCCATCTCAATTTTGGAAACCGCTGTTGACTATGTTTGGACTTTCCTTGCAGGACGATTTCCACTAGTATGCCATTAAAAAACAAGATTAACAGAGTCTGGAAACGCGTACAAGACGACAAATAAAGACTATGCAATTTACCATTCGTTCCAAACTGATTACCGGTTATATTACCCTGTTGGTATCGGTGACTATCGCAGCCATTTATGGTTATTACTCTCTGGCCAAAGTGGTTGAAGGTAAAAAAAACATTCAATTTTTTACCAATAGCGTGATTTTGTCGAACAGCATCTATCAATATATGTCTGAAGCCAGACAGGACCAGAATTTATTTATCCAGTCCATGAATCTGGATTTGGCCATAGCGGTAACGGCAAAAGTAGCTTTACTCCGGGAAAAAGCGCTTGAACTGGAGGGATTGGGAAGAAAAATCAAAGATTTTGACCAAATCGAAATGTCCAGGGCGATTAATGAATCAGCTGTAGTATATTTGGAAACATTTCAATCACTGGTTGACTCGGTTACGAGAAGAGATCTGGTGTTCGATGGGAGTGTCCGGGGTCAATTGGTTGAACTTCGCAGTAATCTTGAGAAAGAATTTCCAATTGAGCTGATATTAAAAATGCGATTATTGGAAAACAGTCAGGATTTGGAACTATCGGACATCCTTCCTCAAAAATCCAAATCCAACTATTTTGTCGAATTCTTCGAGTATGCCCGGGAAACAGGAAATCCGGATGTATTGGAGAAATTAAGGGCATATCAGGATAATCTGGTAAGACTCTATTTTGAAAATGCAAATATTGATGACCTGACTCCCCTCATGCAGATCAATGCCGAGATGATCGAGCTTTTGGTTGTAGACAACGTGGATACTGCACAGCAAGAGCTCAAGCGGCAATTTGCCATAACAGAAAGGTTGGAACAAAGGCAGAAGATTTTGAGTTTGCTGGTAACTGCAATCACCATCTCTGCCGGTCTATTAGTGGTATTTGTTTTTGGAGCAGAAGCGCTCGATCTGTCCAAATTGAATTTGGAGTTGGCTGCCATATTGGAGGCCATTCGGGATGGAATAGTCGCGGTAAACAGGGAAGCAAAAGTAACCCTGATTAATCAACGAGCAAAAGATCTTTTGGGGTTGAGGAAAGACTACCTGGGAAAACATATCCTTGAGTTGTTCCCAAATTCGAAACTGCCTGAGGTAATGAAAAGCGGTGAGGCTCATTACGATCAGGAGCAACAAAGAGGAAAAATCACTGTTTTGACGACACGAATTCCCGTCATGTATAGAAACGATACGATTGGCGGTATTGTCTGTTTCAGAAAAAAAGAAGAATTGTCACGATTAGCCAGTGAGTTGACTCATGTAAATACCTATATTGATGCCTTGCGTGCCAACAACCACGAATTTAAGAACAGATTGCAAACCATCCAGGGAATGGTTCAGTTGGGTAAAACGGAAGAGGTCCTTTCGTTCATACAGTCCCTGCAGGTCTCGCATGAGCAACGAATTTCCTTATATCTGGAAAACATTGGAGATCCTGCGGTTTCAGCTATCTTACTGGGTAAGTTCAACAGGGCCAATGAGCTCGGTATATCTCTTTCATTGGCCGAAGAATCCCAGTTAACTGTCCTGCCGGATTACATCGACCGAAATGGAATCGTCAGCATCATTGGAAACCTGGTGCAGAATGCCATGGACGCAGTCCGCGAATTGAAGCGAAGCGACAAGGAGATTCGGGTGGCCGTAAAAGAATATCCTGATTCTTTCTATTTTTCTGTTGAAGATAACGGACCTGGAATTTCACACAGCATCTCCGGTAGAATTTTCGAACAGGGTTTTACTACAAAAAAAGGACAATACGCTGTTGACACTTCAGAACTCGGTGAACTGGGTGAAAAACATATTGGTATGGGTTTATACATCACAAAAAACCATATTATCAGTATGGGGGGCATGATACAGTACAAATGTGAAAACGGTACTATGTTTGAAGTAACCATTCCTAAACAACCTGAATAAAGCCTGATAATGAGCAATTACAGAGTATTGATTGTCGAAGATGACTTCAGAGTCGCCAATATCTGGAAAGAATTTACCCTGACACTACCTGAGTTTTCAGTCACAGGGACAGCGAAGAGCGGTGCAGAAGCCTTGGAAAGCCTGCAGAAAGAGTTCACAGATTTGATGATAATGGATGTCTACATGCCGGACGTCGATGGTGTGGAGTTATTGCGAGAAGTCAGAAAACAAGGCTTGGCGCTTGATGTCATTGCTATTACTGCTGCAAAAGAATCAAAAATAGTACAGCGAGTTGTGCGCATGGGAGTTATAGACTATATTATAAAGCCTTGCGCCCTGGAGAGATTTCAGGTGGCCTTGAATCGATTCAAGCAGGTCAGGGAGACATTTGAAAGAGAAGAACTGGAACAAAATGAGCTGGATCAGCTGCTTCACCGAAGTGTTGCCAGTTTCGGAAATTCTCGCAAACTTCCAAAAGGAATGCAGGAATTGACTATGAAGAAGGTGCTGCACTGCTTTGACAATAATCCTTATGCCAGAAGTGCTGAGGAAATAACAAAGGCAACAGGACTTTCTTTGGCCACTGTTCAACGATATCTTCGTTATCTTGCTGAAAGCGACTTGATTAAAAAGGAACTTACTTACGGCTCTCAAGGACGCCCGGAACATAAATATTCCAAAACGTAATAAACCGATAAAACCTGATAACTCACGAATTCAAGCGTTTTTTCCGAAGAGTGGAATAACCCTTTAAATTCCTATCTCCTGCCTTTCATCCAACCACAATTACCAATTAAATGAATGTAAAAACAACAAACTAAGCCTTGTTGTGATTTTTATGATATTTATTTGTAAAATGACATTAAACAAATTTATTAAATCAATGAAAATAAAGAGGAAATTGTTGACGTTAAGGCAAAGTTTTTACGTAGAATGTCCTACCTTAAAAAACTAAATACCAAAGGTTTTAGTCTAAAATCACCAAAATCCATTCTTTGTTAAGCCGATATCAAAGTTGAAACTGAAACTCGAATGTCTCGATTATTTCTAATTACTCTTACAACTCTTTTTTCGATTTTAGCTGCATCATCGGTCTGTATGGCCAAGGATTTTCTGAAATTTACAGGGGGACCAAGCGGAGGGACTTTTCAGTATTTCTCAAACGGAATTGCTTTGAGGCTATCAAAAAACATTGCCGACTTGAGAGTATCCAACCAGTCTTCCAAAGGAAGCGTGGAGAATATTCGCAAAGTGGACAAAGGAACGGCGGATTTTGGTATTGCCTATTCCGGTGATCTTTATCTCGCCAGTAGCGGGAACATTACTAACGACAGCAAAAAATACCAAAATATTCGTGCTGTTGCATTTCTATACAAGGCTCCGGCTCAGTTAACAGTAAGAAAAGACAGCGGAATTTCGAACGTACCACAACTAAAAGGAAGGAGAGTTGCGCTAGGGGCAGCAGGTTCCGGAGCGGCAGCATCAGCTGAGCGTTTTCTCAAGCTGGTGGGGCTCTGGAACCAAATTGACAGGCACTACCTGGGATATACTAACGCCGCAAATGCCATGAAAACCGGGAGGATAGACGCCATGTGGATTTTAGCCGGATACCCCACTCGTGCAATAATTGAGCTTTCAACCACACATGATATTGAATTGCTGCATGTTTATCCCATTGCGACTCATCATGGATTAAGTGAAAAATTGCCGTTTTATCAGCCGATCTTTATCCCGGCTAATACTTATGAAGGCGTTACTCATGCAACAGCCTCGTTTTTCGATTCAGCTTTATGGATAGCCAGAAAAGGGGTACGAGATGATATTGTCTACAAGGCGCTAAAAGAAATTTTCACAAGGGAAGGATTAACCTATTTAAGACGAATCAAATCCACTGCAAGTCAGATGTCTATTGAAGATGGGCTTACCGGAATACTGACTCCGCTGCATAAAGGAGCAGAAAAATTCTGGAGTGAACATGGCATTCAATTAGAGATCGCGGCAAACCAGCGGAGGAACTGATCGCTTTTATCAAAAAATACCAAAGAACCAACACCATTTTTCCGGATTTGGATGGTTATAAAACAGGCTGATAACAGTGGTTTTATTGAAGAATGCAATCGCTTCTTTCAGTCAAATGAAACTCGTGCAATAATAAGCCTGTTTTAATTTTTGTTAAGGTATCAAATCCGATTTGCTAAGGAGGAAGTGTTTAAATTTCAGGTAATTACAGTTGATTTCATATATATTAATTGTAGTGAAATCAATTGATGTTTCCTAATTGTAACCTTGTCACTTACTTCAAACGCTTCAAAACTGTTTTTGGTTATAATGAAATTAAAATAAGGAGATATTCCCATGAACAAAAGAAACTTAACACGTCTTTTCAGCGGATTGATCATTGCTGCGATTTGTGTAGTTATGGTTACTTCAGATGCTTTTGCCAGAAAAAAAAGAATTGTCTTTGGTGGTGGCCCTGCTGGTGGAACCTTCCAGGTTGTAGCAAATGGAATCCAGGTGATGAAGTCTGTGAAAGAATCTAAAATGTATTCTGTGAAAGCTCAGACTTCAGGTGGAGCTACAGAAAATTTGAGAAAGACAAATTCAGGTCGTCAGCATTTCAGTACAACGTACTCCGGAATAGTTTGGCAGGCTAGAAATGGCTTACTGGCAAAAGATACTAGAAAGTATACGGATGTGCTTGCTGTAGCATGGCTGTATGGTGCCCCGGCTCAATTGGTAGTAAAAAAAGACTCGGGTATCAAAAGTGTGAAAGATCTGGCTGGTAAAAAAGTTGGTGTTGGAAATGCAGGTTCCGGTGCGTTTGCAAACTGTCAACTCTTTTTCACCCATATGGGAGTTTGGGATAAAATTGAAAGAAACGCCATGGGATACAATGATGCGGCTGCGGCGTTCGGTAACAACCAATTGGATGCCTTCTGGCTCTTCACAGCTTTCCCAAGTGGAGCAGTTATCATGGCTGCGCAGACAAATGACATTGCTTTGCTCGACTTAGCCGCGGACGCAAAGAATTCCGGTTTCTTCAAAAAATATCCTTATTTTGGACAACTTGAAATACCAGCCGGAACGTATAGGGGTGTGAATTCCGATTCTCCCTCATTTCAGGATAGTGCTCTTTGGGTAGCGAATTCGAAAGTTGATGCTGATGTTGTTTATGACTTGCTCTCAAAAGTTTACTCCGACGAAGGTATCAAGCACATGCATGGTCAGAAAAAGACTTTTAAAAATATGAGCCTTGAAACCGGTTCCAAGTTTATTATCACTCCTTTTCATCCGGGAGCGGAAAGATTCTGGAAAGAAAAAGGCATGCTTTAATTAGTAAGAGTGAAAGTATAATATGAAAGCAGGTTCAACTTCCAATAACCTGGTTCTGTCAGACGGATCAGGAAAAGGGGTTGATACAATGCCGATACTTATGTTTGAGTAAAAACACCCGCGGGATCGATAGTATTTTCATCCCGCGGTTTAACGTTACTATCGATTTTAAGATTTCCTAGCTCATTTATTTCAATCGATTTTCGAGCGGCTCATGAAGTATACCCATTTCTTGAGTATGCCTCACGAAGCGTTCGAAATGGTAGTTATTTTCTGCAAGTATTCCCATCTAAAACATCAATCGATCTTAACAAATTGCTGATGTTTTTATGCGAATGAATCAAGCAGCAAAGTGTTTTGTTTCCAATTCCTCAATGCATTTTTTTCAAGGTAGTTCGCCGTGTACAAACAATTAAATCGAGTCGAGCAGGTAGTTTTTGATGTACTGTCTGTGTTTCTGATTTTATTTTATTCCTACTCTGCCGTACTGCAACCGGCTTCGACGCAGTATCATCGCGGTATTTATGTGATCATTACCTATGTCCTCATTTTTATGTCCTACAAGTCCAAATACCTGATATTCAGAATACTTGATTATATATTACTGGTGGCATCAATTGTCAGTATCGGTTATTGGATATTGAATTTTGAAGCCATTAATTATCGGACCGGCGCTGAAACGCTACTGGATCAATATATCGCTGTGATCGGAGTGTTGATAGGAATCGAGCTGGCTCGCCGGGTCGTGGGGAATGTCTTTGTAATTATGGGTATCGTTCTTCTCTTTTTTGGTGTCTACGGTGATTATATGCCGGAGATTATCTCACATGCCGGCGCACCGTTTATGGAGTTGTGCACCAGCATCTTTTATAAAAGCGACGGGGTATTTGGAATCATGGCCAATGTTTTGGCAACCTACGTCATCTTATTTGTTTTGTTTGGAGCTTTTCTGGAAAAATCGGGAGCCCAGCGCTTTTTCATTGATTTCCCGTTGGCAGCGGTTGGTCATAGGATTGGCGGACCGGGTAAGGTAGCCGTAATCGCCAGTGGTTTGTTTGGTTCGATTTCTGGTAGTGCCATTGCAAACACGGTGTCTACCGGGGCATTCACAATTCCCATGATGAAGCGAGCTGGTTTTAGACCACACGTGGCCGGAGGTATAGAACCCGCAGCTTCAATTTCAGGGATGTTCATGCCTCCAATTATGGGAGCTGGTGGATTTATCATGGCGGAATTAACAGGTGTTCCCTATTCCCAGATTATGTTGGTCGCTATCTTCCCAGCCATGATGTATGTTTTCAGTGTCTTTCTGATGGTTCATTTTGAAGCTAAAATTCACAACGTTAAAGGGGAAAAAAGCGAACAAAGCGCAAAGGAAATACTTAAAAAACAATGGTACTACACCATGCCGCTGGTTGTGATTACCATCCTGATGCTTTATGGATATTCCCCTGCCTATTCCGCTATCATTGGATTATTCACTTGTCTGGTTGTGAGTTGGGTGAGAAAAGACACCCGAATTGGTTTCAAACGATTTGTGGAAGCAGCCAGGGCCGGAACTGAGAATAGTTTAACAATCGGTGCAACGGTCGGCGTAATCGGAATCATTATCGGTGTCTTGACATTCAGCGGTTTGATACTGACCTTTGCCGATATTGTTATTGAACTGGCTGCCGGTCGTTTATGGATGACAATTCTTTTCATCGCACTTGCTTCCCTGATTCTGGGTATGGGAGTTCCGGTTACCGCAGCTTACCTGATCACTGCAGTGGTTGCTGTCCCAGCGCTATTGCATCTTGGGGTGAATGAAATCGCAGCTCATATGATCGTCTACTGGTTATCCCAGGATTCAAACATCACTCCGCCTGTCTGTATCGCGGCTTTTGCCGGTGCAACTATTGCGGGGGCGAATATGTGGAAAACCGCTTTTACCTCATTTAAATTTGCAAAATTTTTATACCTGGGACCATTTCTCTTTGGATATGTTCCTGCATTCTCACTTGATGGCGATGTAACTGATATTGCCAAGGTGTTCGTTATTGTCATCGTCGGAACCTGGTTATACGCCTACCTGTTAAGTGGTATCTGGATAAGGCGGCTTAGAGGTCAAAAACTGGCAACTTAATCGAATTTAACTTCAGTTGTTCCAACCTGGGGCGAACCGCAGCTCCAGGTTACCCACCTAAAAGATCCATTTCTCATTTTAAAAGCTTTTGATTTTTTATTCTCACGTTCTTGAATTAAGACCAGGTAACACAACATTGATTTTGGGCTAAGCTCCCACTGCACCTTGACTCTCTTCCAACTTGCTAGCATACTCAATCGTGTAGTAGTATCATTGCGTTAATTAATATCGCGTTATCCGAGTTTATAATAAGCGGTTTGGCGCAATTTTGAATTGTCCTGGTTTTATTGCTTTTTTATGCGTCAAAGATGAGTATACACTGATCCATTGAGTCTATTCACAAAATAAGGAGATAGCGTGGGACAGCAGAACAGGATAACCGAACCATGCGATTTGCTGGATAATAATGGACATATCGTACACCCGGGGTACGCAACCAAACCGTACTGGCGTTACAATCGCAAACGCATAAAAGCAGCCTGGCATCGTATCAAGGAATGGGATTATTATTACATTCTGGCGCCAGACAGGGGCTACGGAATCACCTTCACCATTGCAGATCTTGGTTATATTGGTTTATCAGCAATCTGCTGGTTGGATTTCCAAAAGAAAACTTTTACCCAGCTGGATACTCTTTCTCTCCTACCCATGGGCAAAACCAAGCTTCCTGCCACATCTGAAGCAGGAACATCAGCCTATCAAGACAAAAAGCTCAAACTAAATTTTGATGTCTCCAAAGGGGTAAGATTGCTTTCATTTGAAGCCCCCGGCTTTATAGATAATAAGGGCAAGCAGGGGTTGGACGGTAAAATCCTGCTATCCGAGGGCGCGGAATGTGACAGCATGGTCATTGCCACTTCCTGGGAAGAAAATCGCAAGGCATTTTATTACAATCGCAAAATTAACTGCATGCCGGCAGAAGGCAGGGTAATTATTGGTGATCAAAAATATGATTTTACACCCCACACCGGCTTTGGCGGTTTGGATTGGGGTAGGGGGAATTGGACCTATAAAAATCGCTGGTATTGGAGTTCGGCATCCGGATTGTTGGAAGGAGAATCTTTTGGCTGGAATCTGGGATATGGTTTCAGCGACAGATCAGTGGCCTCAGAGAATATGCTGTTCTATAAAGGACAAGCACATAAATTGGATGAAGTGATCTTTACATTCGATGAAAATGATTATCTCCAACCCTGGACATTTACCAGTAACGACAGCCGATTCGAGATGACATTTACACCATTATTGGACAGGGATTCCAATACCGACTTTAAGTTGATTCGTTCAGTCCAGCATCAGGTATTTGGTCATTTTACAGGCAAAGCTGTTTTGGATGATGGAACAGAATTACAAGTGGAAGATTTTCTTGGATTTGCAGAAGATGTTTTAAACTGGTGGTAATGATAAGGTAAAAAAGCTGAAAAGGAGTTACTGATGAAAATTGTCATTGCCATGATGAAACATGAAACCAATACATTTTCACCCATTCCCACAAACCTAAAACGTTTTGAAAACTGGGGAATCCATTTTGGACAAGACGTTTTGGAAGCGTATCAAAATACCGGCATGCCCATTGCGGCTTACATTGATCTTGCAAAGAGCATCGGAGCGGAAATCATAACTCCCGTTGCAGCTGAAGCCATGCCTTCAGGGATTGTTCATGCTGAAGCTTATAATCGTCTTACGGATTCCATCTGCGACTCAATAGACTCGGGATGTGATCTTGCTTTATTGGATCTGCATGGGGCAATGGTTTCGGAAACTACCGATGACGGCGAAGGAACTCTGCTCGAAAAAATCCGAACGATCTCCCCCAATCTCCCCATTGCTGTTACCTGTGACTTCCACTGCAATTTAACCCGGAAAATGGTAGACAACTGCACTGCCTTGATTGGCTATAAAACGTACCCTCATGTCGACATGTACGAAGTGGGTAAACAAATTGGTCAGGTGGTTCTTGATGCATACGAAGAGAAAATAAAACCTGTGATGGTGAGGCAACAGTTGCCCATGTTGACGCATACCTTGAAACAGGGAACCGATGACCAGCCAACCAAATCATTGATTAAAGCCTGCAAGGAAGCAGAAAAACAAGACAATGTTTTGGCCGCTACATTTTTCGGTGGATTCCCATTGGCTGACATGCCTGATGCTGGTGCTTCAGCCCTGGTTGTAACAAATCAAAATTCGGAACTGGCGAAACAAACAAGTTTCGAAATTGCAAACCTGGCCTGGAAGCAAAAGGACCAATTTGTCTATCAATGCGGTTCACTCCAAGAACAGATCAAACAGGCCGAGCAATTGAATGACTACCCTGTCATTCTTTTGGACCATGAGGACAATTGCGGTTCTGGTGGAACTCAGGATGTCATGGTTGTGATCAAGGAAATGGTGGATCAGGGGATTGATGGTGCATCAGTAGCAGCGGTTTATGATCCTGAAGCTGTAGTTGAAATGCAAAAGGTCGGTGTTGGTAAGGAGATGACAATCAATCTGGGTGGGAAAACTGCGATTCCTTCTTTGCATCTCACTCCAAAACCATTGAAATTAAGGGGTAAAGTCAGAGTGTTGAGTGATGGGAAGTGGACTGTTCATGGGCCGATGTACACAGGTGTCCAGGTGGACATGGGACCCACAGCGGTATTTGATACGGGAAAAATCAAAATAGTGGTGGTGTCCCTTCATCATGAGCCCTGGGATGTGGGAGTATTTACATCCGTAGGCATTTTGCCTGAGCACGAAAAATACCTCTTGTTAAAGTCGCGTATTCACTATCGAGCGGGATTTGCTTCAATTGGTAAGCAAACCTTGCATTGCGATGGCGAGGGTGTTACCACCTCTCGATTTGAGCGATTGGACTTCAAGAAATTACGACGGCCAATCTTCCCTTTGGATCAAAACGTAGATTTCAACAAGAATTGAGACGATTAACCTAATAGACCCATGATCAGAACTGGAGAGAAAAACCTGATAACGGATGTGCCGGGAATTACAGTCGGAAACTCCGAAGATCACAATTTAAGGAGCGGCGTTACAGTTATTAAACCGCTGGAACCCGCGATAGCCTCGGTGGATGTTAGGGGAGGAGGGCCCGGAACCCGGGAGACCGATGCATTGAATTCCGATTGTTTGGTCGAGGTTATCCATGCGGTAGTTCTTAGCGGTGGTTCCGCATATGGATTGGATGCAGCAGGTGGTGTCATGTCCTACCTGGCCGGTCAAAAGATCGGTTTTCAGCTGGGCGATGCCATTATCCCTATCGTTCCCAGCGCAATACTATTTGACCTGTTAAACGGAGGCGACAAGGAGTGGGGTGACAAGTCTCCTTATGCGGATCTTGCAAAAAAAGCTGCAGCTAACTGCAGTACCACTTTTAAGCTGGGGAACTACGGTGCGGGTATGGGTGCTGTATCTGGCGGAATTAAAGGAGGTTTGGGAAGTGCATCGTTTGTTTTTAAAGATGGAAATAATGACATTACCATAGGTGCGATTGCAGCTGTGAATTCCATGGGGTCAGTGACAGTGCCGGATAGTCACATACTGTGGGCATCCCCTTGGGAACAAAACAACGAGTTAGGGGGGCAAGCAAATTTGCCGTCCGGAATCAGCAATCTGGATTTTACCTTTGAATTGCCCGTTGGCAAGAACACAACAATTGTTACCGTTGCAACCGATGCTATTGTAACAAAATCGCAAGCGAGGAGGGTTGCAATTATGGCACAAGATGGCCTGGCCAGGGCCATCAGACCTGTACATTCTCCGTTTGATGGAGACAGTGTTTTCGTGATATCAACCGGTAAACAAGCACTTTCGGATCCTGCTGCTGCTTTGGCGAAACTCGGGATGTTGGCCGCGGATTGTGTCACCAGATCCATTGCC
>JAKSDL010000262.1 GCA_022360105.1 Pseudomonadota bacterium | reverse complement strand
TTCAATTTCCGCTTTTGATTTTTTCCCCACTCGAACTCGATAGATGGTTTGTCCCTCAATATTTACCTGTGCCAGGTAAGAATCGAATTTTTGACGTCGCAACATACGAACAATTCTATCGGCTTTGTTTTTGTCTTTGGTGGCAAACACCTGAACCGTCCAGGTATTTTTAGGCAACATCTCAGTTGTTGGCTGATCCGGCCACTGTGTGGGTTGTACAGGCTTTTTCACAGCGGGTTGCGGCTCAGCTTTTTCTAATTCCAAAGGCCCTGCCTGACGTTGTTTAGTTTGTTGAATCACCCGTTCAGCTTCATCAAGAACTGATTGGGTGTCTTTCTTCAGGCTTGAGATCTTTTTATCTTCCTCGGTACGAATGTTATATATTTCAAGATCATTGGTCGTTATCTTGTCCGCATCCGTTTTTTCTTCTGTCGTGCTTTCCGTTGCTGATAAGACTTTGAAATTGGGATCCCGGGACGCCTTTCCAAACATCACACCCAGGTAAAAAACGACCACAGCTGTCATCAAGGCCAGGATGATGAAAAAAAACACTCCTTTGATATCCAGATCGATCGAGTATTGAGTTCCAGCCTTCTTTGTTTTTTTCATACCTATTCCAATTAGGTTTTGTTTTCAGTTGAATTTCGCAAATTTCTTTAAGTCATTATTCTCAATATGCATTCGGATGAATCATACCAATAAAGAGGGTCATGATACAGATCTTAATATCAAATAGTACCGACCAATGAGTCAGATAATAGATATCAAATTCAATTCGTTTTTCCAATGAGGTATCACCACGCCAACCGTTTACCTGGGCCCACCCGGTAATTCCCGCTTTCATTTTATGACGCAGCATGTAGTTCGGAATCTGTGTTTTGAATTCTTCGATAAACACTGGTCTTTCAGGTCTGGGTCCGACCAGGCTCATCTCACCTTTGATTACATTAAAAAACTGTGGTACTTCATCCAGGCTGGTTTTACGAATAAATGTCCCGATAGCGGTACGCCTGTCATCATCTTTCTTCGCCCAGACAGCACCTGTATTATCCTCAGCACCCACCTTCATTGACCTGAATTTGATCATTTTGAACGGTTTGCCATCCAACCCCATGCGTTCCTGGAGGTAAAACACCGGACCCCGAGAGGTAAGTTTTATCAGAATCGGGAGAATCAGCCAAACTGGTAATAGCAATACCACAGCAATACTGGCACCTGCCAGATCAAACAATCGTTTGTAAATTCTGTTCCATCCTTCCACCGAACTCTTTCGTAATGCAATCACCGGCATGCCATCCAGATCCAGTAATTCCGGATTGATATTCAAGGTATGATAGACATCCGGGACGATATGCAGGTCAACAACCTGTTCAGCCAGGTTTCTATTGATTGATTCAAGATGAGATTGTTGATTTGAATCCAGGCAGATAAACACCTGGTCAACAGCTTTTTCTTCAATGACCGTTGGTAGGTCGGCAAACTTGCCTAAATAGGTGATTTCAATGTCGGGATTGATTTCGGGATAAACATATCCAACCAATTCAAATCCCAGTTCTCTATTGGAATGAACACGTTTAATGAACCTTCCTGCTGTTTTGCCGCTACCAATGATTAGAATTCGTCGAAGGTTTTTCCCTTTTTTTCTTAAATAGCTAAGGATCAAACGCACCGTCAAACGAAGGGAACTGATGCAAGTAACAGTAAAAACAAGAAAGTAAACCGATTGAACCCTGGAGAACGAATAACGTCGATAGTAAAAAGTTAACCCCAATAGAATAATAAAAAGTACAATATTCGACTTGAAAATAGCCCGCATTTCCCCTCGATACTGGGAGATCCGCTTCGGATTATACATTTTGCCGTAAACATAGCAGATAGCTGCTACAATCACGACTACGCCCGTTGCATTGAAATAATACTTGTATTCAGGAATTGTGGATGGTTTGACGTAGGGAATGGAGATTCCAAACAAAGTAATGGGAGTATTCAGCCAGAAAAACCGGGCATAGTATGCCAGGTTCCAGCATACGCCCACAAAGATGACGTCTGCAAAGAACAAAAGAGTTAATATAACCTGGGATTTTTTCTTAAGCATTCCTGACTTCACTTTCAATACGTATTGTTAAGCAGGTCCAGTATGTGACCTTTCATTTCCTTTTGAAACCGTTCCTCTCCAAAAGAACGGGCATGATCATAAATCCATTCGGCGTCAAATTGGTTTTCAATTTGTTCAAAATATTCCAGGGCTTCTTCCAGGGATTCCATTGTATTTTCGTGAAAGAAAATACCTGACGACTTCGCTATATCATTTCTGTTTTCTACCACAGATTCAAGGGCACCTCCTTTGGCATAAGCAATCACCGGAACTCCTTGTGACATCACCTCCAGGGGAATCATCCCAAAGTCTTCCTCTCCGGGGAACAATAACGCTTTAGTGTGCTGTATATAACGGATGACATCAACTGTCGGCAAATTTCCCAGAAACTGAATATTCGGTTTGGCACGCTGCTCCAGTTTCTGTCTCTCACTACCGTCACCAATGACAATCAGTTTTTTACCGGATTTGTTGAATGTTTTTACAAGCAAATCAACGTTCTTGTACGGAGTAATTGCCCCAAAACTCAGGAAGTATTCACCTTGGGCTCGGGTCGGCTCTCCTTTAAACAACTCACTGGCTATTGGCGGAAAGCAGATTCTCGCTGGTTTGTTGTAGTATTTCCTTACCCTGTTTGCCACATTATTGGAGTTTGCGACGTAAAGGTCAACATTGTTAATTGTAGTAAGGTCCCATTTTCGCAAACGCTCAAACTGTTTTTTGGCCATACTTCGAGACCATTTGGGAAGCGTATCAAGATAAGCGTCTGTGAAGCCCCAACAATAACGCATTGGTGAGTGAATATAACATAAGTGGGGTATTCCCTTCGGATTGGCTATTCCTTTAGCGGGACCTGATTCGGATGAAATAACCAGATCGTAGTCATTTCTTAACTTGAGAGACTTAATACCTAAAGGGTAAAAAGGAAATAATTTCTGGTAGTGTTTTTTGACAATCGGAAGATTCAGGCAAGAGGTATAGACCCGATGTCCGGAAAGATGGGAACCACAGGTTTTTGGATCGTAGAAAAGCGTATAAACATCTGCATTGGGAAATAGTTTTAAAAGCGATTCGACAACTTTCTCCCCTCCGCGCCAAGTCACAAACCAATAGTGAACAAACGCTACCTTTAAATCCTTTAAGTCCTGCTCGGTGCAGGCTATAAGATCACGATCCACTGCTTCCAAAGCCACCTTCCCCCCTTTCAGACTCGGATAGCTGTTCGGTGATTGATATTTCAAACGGTTCAAGTTTTTTTAGTACAAGCTGACCAATTCTGCTTCCCACCAGACTCTCGGCAGCGGTTTTTCCATCCCCGTCACCCAGGTATCTCATCGGCATGTATAGAATGCCACGGTATCCCGCATCAATAACACCAACGCTATTGGTCATGATAAAATCATGTTTGTAAATACTGGATCGGGGATACAGCTCTGTGTAGTACCCTGCCGGCGGCTCAATAGAAATACCGGTATCAAAGAAAAAGATATTATCCCTTTTTTCAATCACCTGGATCAGAGTGAGATCCAACCCGCTATCACTGGCATGAGCCTTTTGGGGAACCGGCATTCCGGGATAGTGGCATTTAATTTTCAATTCAGGGATCAGCATAGCGAATTAAGTTGATCAGATATATTTAAGGGCGAATGATTTTATTATATAAAAGAAGATGTACAGGATTCACAGCCTGATGCAAAACCTCAGGAATATTCACCGAGATCTATTCAAAACTTAACAGACGATAGTTCTTTTTACCGGATCTGATAATCATAAATGAGTTTGAAGCCATATCAGACTGCGTCAATCGATAATCGATATTCTTCTGACTTTCATTGTTCACGTAGGCTCCTCCGGATTCAATCAGTTTTCTAGCCTGTCCTTTGGATTTACTGGCACCTGTTTCCACCAGGGCATCAATCAGGCTGATACCGTCTGTCAGTCTGTTTTTTTCCATCTTGGTGGAAGGCACATCCTTGAATATCTGGGAGATCAGCGTGTCATCCAGATTTTCGATTTTCTCACCAAAAAGTGCCCGTGAGGCTTTTATTGCTCCGTCCAAAGCAGCCTGACCGTGCACCACCCTGGTTACTTCCTCGGCAAGTCTCTTTTGAGCAAGTCTTCGATGCGGCTCATTCTTGACAGATGCTTCCAACTCCGCGATTTCATCCAGTGAAACCTCAGTGAATACTTTAAGAAAGCGAATCACATCTTCGTCTGCCTGATTTAGAAAAAACTGGTAAAATTCATATGGTGATGTTTTTTCTGCTGACAGCCAGACCGTGCCGGTTTCCGACTTACCGAATTTGTTTCCATCCGCTTTGGTGATTAATGGAATGGTGAGCCCGTATAGTTGCCTGTTGAGCAATCTTCTAGTCAGATCTATACCGGAAACGATATTGCCCCATTGGTCGGAACCGCCTAATTGCAATGTACAATCATTATTTTTGCAAAGCTGGTAAAAATCATACGCCTGTAATAGCATGTAACTAAATTCAGTGTAGGAAATGCCTTCTCCTTCCCGATCCAGTCTACTTTTAACCGAATCACGGTTGATCATGGCATTTACCGAAAAATGCTTACCGATATCCCTTAAAAAGTCGATCAACTCCAGCTTGGAAAGCCAGTCGTAGTTATTGACGATGGTTGCCTTATTTCCTGCTTCAAATTCGAGAAATTTTGATAATTGGGATTTAATACCATCAATGTTAACTTCAATCTCTTCCTGAGACAGGAGATTTCTCTCAGAGCTTCTTCCACCCGGATCACCGATCATACCTGTACCACCGCCCATAAGTCCGATTGGTTTGTGTCCATGTTTCTGCAGTATTCTTTGCAAATTGGACATGGCAAAATGGCCGACATGCAGACTGTCCGCGGTGGGGTCGTAGCCAACATAAAAGGTCATTCCACCCTGGTTTATTTTGTCTTTTAATTCATCGTGGGTAATTCGATCGATATAACCTCTTAATTCAAGCTCTTCAAATAATTCCATGTTGTTCCGTATGTGATAACTGTAAAAGACGTGTCTTCGATATTTGTTTCGGATCTGTAGCACCAAAGTGCCGGCAAATTGCAGGTAAGCGTAAAGCATATATAAATCGTCTCTGTCTCACAAGTGTCAAGCTCAAATGTGCTTTGCAAAAGCAGGGTTGATAACAAGCGATTCAAACAACGAATGGTATAAAAAACAGCGGGTTTACAAAAATAGCCAATAGTGTTTAAGTGAAATTCAAAATCACCATCGATATGAAACTAAAATTGATCACTACAGCCTGATTGAAGCAACCCCCAGAAAAAGGATAACTTATGAAATTCGGTATTATTGGCGGAAGTGGACTATATGAAATTGAAGGAATTAAGGACGTCAAAAACCTGACTATTGACACTCCTTTTGGAAAACCTTCTGATGAATTTGTGACCGGCAATCTCGAAGGCAAAGATGTCGTCTTTCTGCCTAGACATGGTAAAGGACATCGTTTTTTACCCTCAGAAATAAACTACAGGGCCAATATCTGGGGAATGAAATCCTTAGGAGTTACTCATTTAATCGCTATCAGCGCAGTCGGAAGCCTGAGGGAGGAAATCGTACCGGGTCATATCGTACTGACTGATCAGTTTATCGATCGAACCAAAGACCGACCCTCTACTTTTTTTGGCAACGGATTGGTTGCTCACCTGCAATTCGGCGACCCTACCTGCAAACACCTTTCGGAAGAGATAGCAAAAGCTGCAGAAGAGGTAGGCGTGACCTGTCACAAAGGCGGTACTTTTATGTGCATGGAAGGTCCCATGTTTTCTACCAGGGCGGAATCCGAGATGTATCGAACGTTGGGAGCCTCGGTTATTGGAATGACTAACCTGCAGGAAGCAAAGCTTTCCAGGGAAGCAGAATTCTGCTTTTCCACTATTGCCCTGGCAACTGACTATGACTGCTGGCATGAATCTGAAGAAGAGGTTTCTGTGGACGCCATTCTCGAAGTGATGAGAAAAAATGTGACAAATACCAAAGCAATCCTCAAAATTTTATTGAAGGATTTCCAGCCTAAATCCCCAGTCTGTCAGGATCAGAGCTCCCTTCAAGGTGCTATTTTGACTCAACCCGACATGATTCCGGAGCAAGTCAAAAAAGACCTGGAAATAATAGTTGGCAAGTATCTGTAGGTAGGAGAGGTTTAGTATGATCAGATTGCTTCACGGTCTGATCATACTCTTAGCATTTCACTGCACCGATTTTTTGAGCTATATCGTAGGTGAGTGTTGCGGTATCATCCTGGTATTCTAAAACAATTGTCTTAGTGATATCCGTTTTTTCTTTGACACTATGTCTTTTCCCTGGCTTTATCGATTTGTCTTGCAGAAATTTCATCAAATCCAGTGATTCTTCCAGTGCTTCACCAATGTTGACTATTTCAATCTCATCCCCGGGTTCACACTCGTCCAAGGCAACTGTATTTTTGGGTAAAAAATCCGTAACACCAGGTAAAGGTGTCCCATGAGGACAGGATTGAGGAAAATCTAAAAACTCTGCTAGTTTTTCTTCAACCAATGGTGTCAGTCCGTGTTCCAGGACATGGGCATGTTTGTGCACTTCATGCCAGGAAATTCCCAGCTTGTCGCATAAAAAAGCCTCTACCAGCCTGTGGCGTCTGGTAAGAGTTTCAGCTTTTTCGAGACCTTTCGCGGTTAAGTTAATCTCCTTCTTTTTGTTCACTTTGACTAACTTATCCCTTTGCAACCTGGAAAGTGTAGCATGCACAGTTGAAGGACTGCTTTTCAGCCATTTTGTCAGGGTAACCGCTTTGACAGGCTTCTGATCGGCCAGCAACGAATAGATTACCTGAAGATATTCTTCGACAACAACCGATTTTCTTTCTTTTATCAATTTTTGATACCTCGATGAATTGACAGGCTTTTGGTTTGTGTTAGTTGTTTTTAATCTGATTTTTAAAAAAATTCAATTGTTTCAAGCAGATTTTATTTTTTCAGATCAACACAGAATTCGAACGGTTTTATTGTACTATATCTCCTATTGTCAAAAAATCCAATTGAGATTACATTGAAAAAGATCCAAAGCTCCTAAATTTCTTACATTTAAGGACCGATATGCAAAATCAGGATATGTTTGTTCCCTTTTTCTGCAACAATTGCGGACAACTGGCGTTTATCTGCAAAAAATCTGACACGCCGGATATCGTCGTGCTTGAATTTGATAATGCTTCCTGGAAAATTCACCAGTGTTTTGCCGCAAAAGGTGAAAACATCTGGAGTCATCATTCCGAACTCATTATGATTGAAAAGGATGCAAACCAAATTCCTGTAAAATTTCCGGGAAAATCTAAAAAAGGTAGACTGAACCAATTATCATATGGCGTTTTGATCGGAACACCTCAACACACTGAGGATAATCAACAATTGTTCGTTCAAATCCTTACAGTTGAAGGCTCGTTAATCCAATTAAGAAGTGTGGAACCATTAAATACTGCTTTTGTTGGTATGTTGGTCGATCTGTCTGCAGCGAAAAAAATTGGGACGGACAAATTCAGAGTCAACAAATTAACACCATTTACTCCCGAAATAACAGGGGATAAGCCTGATGAAGATATCAACAGGTTTTTCAGTTTTAAGGTATCAGCAAACGACCAAGAGCAGTTGGAAAGCTTTGTGGATAGATTTATCGGCATGTTATCACAAAAAAATCTTTACCTGGTTAATATTACTCCCTTGCAAATTCTGTCTGAAAACGGATCTTCAACCTACCAAAGGCAATTAACAGCCCCCTCTGCCTTACGACTTCAAAAGGCAATTGCAAATATGGCATTCCCGGAATCAATTCGCATCTCAGTCCAGTAATCACCTGTTATCGCTGTGAAATTGATTTCACCCCCGGTTTTTGGTTATACTTGATTTAAGGCATGCTAAGCATTCCGTTTGCCTTTACATTCGGAACCGTGGATTGATGTCTTCCGATTGTGCGCAACGCCTCTAGATCAAGTCTGTGGCGCGATAAGTGAATTGACAGCATCTTAAAATAGTGATAAATATTAGCACTCATAGTAAGCGAGTGCTAAAACCTGTTCTGATTTAAAAGCTAAATATTATAATTCCTTGATTTATCAGGGAACGTCTTGTTTAGATTGAGTATGGATCCACGTACAGAAGAAATTCTTGAAAAGATTATTGTTCATTTTATAAAAAATGCCGAACCAATTGGTTCCAGGATGTTGTCGAAAGTGCTGAAGCAGAAACTGTCACCGGCGACAATCCGAAATGTCATGTCCGATCTTTCAGACATGGGCTTTATTGAACAGCCTCACACCTCTGCCGGCAGAATTCCGACAGATGCCGGATATCGATACTACATTAATAAATTGGTTACCCAGTCAAATTCCTCCTCTCCGGATCAATACATTGATCAGGTGGAAGGAGAAGAACTCACTCAGCACAATCGATTAGAAGATATTTTGCTGGATGCCACCAAAGAGTTATCTTCTTTAACCAATTGTGCCGGGATTGTGATCTCACCCAAATTTTCAGCCTCAAGATTAAAGCAATTGCAATTGGTAAAATTGAGCGATAAGCAGATTCTGGTGGTGATCGTTACTCAGATTGGTATGGTTCACAACAAGGTGATTCATCTTCGTACCTGCCCTGACCAGGAAGACCTTAACAAAATGGCAGTTATTCTGCTTGAACTTTTTGAAGGCAAATCGATTGCACAAATTCGGAAAAATCTGGTCGATAAGCTGTCCAAAACCAAAGAGGAATACGATCCGTTTATCATTCAAACCATTCGATTGGGGAAAAAGGCTTTTGACATTGATTCGCACGGAGAACTCTTCATCTCAGGTCGATCCAAGATGTGCAGTTATCCCGAATTTAATGATCAGAACAAGTTAATGGCTGTGTATAAGGTATTTGAAGAGAAGACCAGTCTGACAGACTTTATGATTGAAGCAATGGATAACGAAGGGTTAAAAATCAACATTGGAGCCGAAAACCAGGATAACGGCCTAATCACCTGCAGCGTCATCGCCGGAACTTACGGGAATCAAGGATATATGTTGGGTAGCATTGGAATCGTCGGCCCCACTCGTATAAATTATCCAAATGTAATTACCGCTATCCAGTATTCGACCGAAAAACTTTCATTTTCATTGAGCCGGTTTCTGGATAACAATTAAGGCATCTTCATAAGAAAACAAACACAGGCTTGCATTCTAACAAATAGAAAGCATAGGTAAACGACATACCGGGTTTTCTATTGAAATACTCGATTTGAATTGTAATACTGACGTATTACAGTTCTTTTTTTGTTTTTAAAGTCTTAATGACTAATACGAACATTTTTAACCAGCAAAAACATTAGGAATCAGTGGAGGAAATAATGAGTCAAGAATCTACTCAGAAGGCAGATAAATCGGAAAACAGTGTTGCTGCTGAAGAGTCAATCAACGGGAAGGCTCCTGAAGTAGATGTAACCATTGATGGTGAAGATTTAGAAGCTTCCGAGTCAGAAACAGTCGCAGAAGACAAGGCAGCCGATGAGGCAGAAACTGCAGAGGATTCCCCGGAAGAAGAGCCAGAGGAGACACTTGAGCTTTTGGAAACCAAATACAAAAAAGAACTAGCAGACAAGGATGACAAATTCATGCGTTTGGCCGCAGAATTTGAGAATTATAAAAAACGGACGACCCAGGAGATGCAATCTCGAATCAAGTTTGCCAGTCAACCACTGGCTTTGAATATCATCACCGGGTTGGATAATCTGGAAAGAGCTTTGGTTCAGGCCAAAGAGGAAGAAAATGAACAATTAAAGGAATTTGTGAGAGGGGTAGAAATGGTGCAGCAACAGTTGTTTGAGGCACTAAAGCAGAATAATATTGAACGAGTCTACCCCAAAGGAGAACCGTTCGATCCAAACAAGCATGAAGCAATGGGTGTCATTGAAACTGATGAGATTGAACCGGATCACATAGCCGAGGTGTTTCAAGCCGGTTACTTTCTTCATGACCGGGTGATCAGGCCGGCGATGGTTCAAGTTGCAAAAAAGAAGTAACAAGCTGTAAATCATTGAAATTTGAATTCTTATTGATAAATTAACAAATTTGGAGAAACCAATGGGAAAAGTCATCGGAATTGATTTGGGGACCACAAACTCTTGCGTTGCGGTCATGGAAGGGGGAGACCCTAAAGTCATAACCAACTCTGAAGGAGCCAGAACAACTCCGTCTGTTGTTGCATTTACCGACTCAGGAGAAAGGCTTGTAGGCCAGGTCGCGAGACGACAGGCTATAACCAATCCGGACCGGACTATTTATGCGGCCAAGCGTTTAATCGGTCGGCAATTCGATGCCGCGACTGTAAAAGAAGATATGGGAACATTGAGCTATAAAATCTCAAAGGCTTCCAGTGGTTTAGCTCAAATTGACATTGGTGAAAAGCAATATTCCCCAGCGGAGATTTCAGCATTTGTACTGCAGAAGATGAAGCAGACAGCTGAGGACTATTTGGGAGAAGAGGTTAAAGACGCCGTCATTACCTGCCCCGCTTATTTTAACGACGCTCAACGTCAGGCAACAAAAGATGCGGGTAAAATTGCCGGCTTAAATGTATTGCGAGTAATCAATGAGCCAACTGCTGCTGCCCTGGCTTACGGATTGGATAAAAAGAACGAAGAATTGATCGCCATTTTTGACCTGGGTGGTGGAACATTTGATGTTTCTATCCTTGAAATCGGCGATGGTGTATTTGAAGTTAAATCAACCAATGGTGATACCCATCTGGGTGGTGAGGATTTCGACCAGAGAATTATTGATTTCCTGGCTGAAGAGTTTAAAAAGGATTATGGAATCGACCTCCGTGAAGACAAAATGGCTTTGCAACGATTGAAGGAAGGTGCAGAAAAAGCTAAACATGAATTGTCATCCTCAATTGAAACAGAAATTAACCTGCCCTTCATTACAGCTGATGCATCCGGTCCTAAACATTTAAACGTAAAACTCACCAGGGCCAAACTTGAGCAATTGGTTGACGACCTGATCAAAGCCTGTCTGGATCCAATGAAGGCAGCACTGAGAGATGCCGGCGTTACAACAAGTGATATCAGTGATGTTATCCTTGTTGGTGGTATGACACGTATGCCGAAAATCTCCGAGACTGTGCAGGAATTCTTTGGCAAGGCCCCGCATAAAGGTGTGAATCCGGATGAGGTTGTAGCCATTGGTGCAGGTATTCAAGGCGGAGTCTTAACCGGAGACGTAAAAGATGTATTGCTGCTTGACGTCACACCGCTTTCACTGGGTATTGAAACCCTGGGTGGTGTCGCAACAAGACTCATCGAAAGAAATACAACTATTCCTACCAAAAAAAGCCAGATCTTCTCCACGGCAACTGACAACCAACCTGCAGTGAGTATCCATGTTGTGCAGGGTGAAAGGGATATGGCGGCAGATAATAAAACCCTGGGTCGCTTCGAACTGGTTGGAATTCCACCTGCTCCAAGGGGCGTTCCTCAAATTGAAGTAACGTTTGATATTGATGCAAACGGTATTGTTCACGTATCCGCAAAAGATCTGGGCACCGGCAAGGAGCAGAAAATTCAGATCACCACTTCCAGCGGTCTTTCCAAAGACGAAATTGATCGTATGGTAAATGAGGCTGAGCAATACGCTGAAACTGATAAAGCGAAACGCGAATTTATTGATCAGAAAAACCAGGCTGATAACTTGGTCTATCAATGTGAGAAAATTCTCAGCGAAAGCGGCGACAAGTTGGCTGATGATGAGAAAAGTGCCATCGAAGAAGCCATAGCCGAATTAAAAACAGCCCTGGAAGGAGAAGATGTTGAAGCCCTGAAAGCTGGTACCGAAAAACTAACCCAGGCTTTCCACAAAGCGTCTGAAACCCTCTATAAGGCAAACGAAGGTCAGCAACAAGGTGCCACTCCCGAAGGAGAACAGGCAGAAAATCCTGAAGGAGAATCAGATAAATCATCCAAAGATGATTCTGACGATGTTGTTGATGCTGATTTTGAGGAAATCAAAGAATAGGATTTACTGAGCCGGGCTGCGATTATTTCACAACCGGCTCAGTAAAGCACTAAACATCATAAAATCAGCTATTTCTAAGATCCAGACAAAGAATTACAATTAATCAGCAGAAGGAGCCGCTTTGGCGAAACGCGACTATTATGAAGTTCTTGGAATATCCCGTTCATCTAATGCGGACGAGATAAAAAAAGCATATCGCAAACTGGCATTAAAACACCATCCTGACCGAAACCCGGGTAACAAACAAGCTGAAGAAGCTTTCAAAGAAGCATCCGAAGCCTATGAAGTTCTTTCCGATCCCCAGCGAAAATCCCAATATGACCAATTTGGACATGTGGCCGATAATTTTGGCGGTGGTGGCAATCCATTTCAAGGTTCCGGATTTGGTGATATTTTCGGTGATGTTTTTTCCGAATTTTTCGGTGGTTCGACCCGCAGATCCGGCTCACGCGGTCAACCTGGCTCCGACCTTTCCTATAATCTTGACCTGACCTTTGAACAGGCAGCCTTTGGGTACTCAACGGAGCTGGTGATTCCCAGAATGGAACTTTGTGATTCATGTGGCGGCTCCGGAGCCAAGTCTTCAAAAGATATTGAGGTGTGCCCTATTTGCAACGGTTCAGGTCAGCAGCGGATACAACAGGGATTTTTCAGCGTATCCACTACCTGCAGCCAATGCCGCGGTAACGGGAAGCTGATCAAAAACCCCTGTCCCAAATGTAATGGTCGGGGAAGAAGCAATGTCAAAAAGAAATTGAAGGTAAACATTCCTGCGGGTATCGACACCGGTGCCAGAGTTAAGTTGACCGGTGAAGGTGAAGCCGGCAGCAATGGTGGAAGAAGAGGAAATCTTTACCTCATCATTAACGTTCTGGAACATCCCATTTTTGAGAGAGACGGGTATGACGTCTTCTGCAAAGTACCTATCAGTATTACCCAGGCAACCCTGGGAACAGATCTGGAAGTCCCAACACTGGAAGGCAAAGCACGAATTACTGTTCCCCAAGGGACTCAGAACGATCGCATATTTCGTTTAAAACAAAAAGGAGTTCCCAGGTTGCAACGAACCGGAAAAGGCGATCTCTACGTTCGAATCGTTGTTGAAATTCCAACCAATTTGAATCGAAAACAAAAAGAGTTATTAGAGGAATTCGCTGCTATCTCCGGAGAGGATTGCACTCCCATGAAAAAATCATTTATGGAGAAGATTAAGGATTTTCTAACCTGATTTTGTTTCATTAAAAAAATGTCCAGGTTTCGATCTATACAAAACACTCAAATCTTGTAAAACTGTCCAGACCATTTTCACTTATCGGTCAAAGCGTTTTAACTTTTGAGATCCATGCCTGATTTTAAAAACATATTTTGCATCATTAAGCGATCTGAATGGGAGCATTATCAGTCAAGCAGATCGCAACGGGCACTATATGACCGTGTGAATCGAATCAATCAAAAAAAGTTAAAATCCAGCCACGAAAACCAGTCCACATTCATCGCTGATTTAAAGCGTCTTGCTGAAAAGACAGGATTTAACGTCCAATACTTTCAAGAAAACGAAATGGATCAGATCCAGCCCTGCAGAGATGATCTGATCATAAGCTGCGGAGGAGACGGAACGTTTTTATCTTGCGCTCAAAAGTATCAGGATTCCACCTTGTTGGGTATGAATTCCGATTTCAGCCCGATAATTGGATTGGGAAGTATCGGTGCACTCACCACGACCAATCGTACCAATCTTGAAAATCATCTCAAAAGATTAAAACAGGGTAAATTTCAGGTTGAGCTTTGGAACAGACTTCAAGTTAAAGTCAACGGCAAACTTATCAATCGATATGCTGTAAACGACATCTATTACGGGAATAAAATCGCTTATCAGACCTGCGATATCAATGTGATTCAATCCGGCATAGAACAGGAGTTTAACAGTTCCGGCATCTTGTGTTGTACCGGTATGGGTAGTCATGCCTGGCATTACAATGCAGGAGGCAGTCCCTTCAGCAATGATCTGGATGCCTTTGGTTTCAGGGTTCTGTTTCCCAATTTGAAGATTCCCATGAAGTATTCCTCTGGAATTGTTTCCAGTCGAAATGAGCTCATCATTATTCCCCAAAGAGATCATTATATTATTTCATTCGATTCCAAACCCGATATCATTGAAACCCAGTTGGGTGATGAAATTAGAATTTCCCTTGCTGATGACAGGGCTGTTAGAGTCGTGTTTTTTGAAGAGACCAATGATTTTCCTGAATTTGGTGTATAGTTAGTTTAAAATCATTGTAAAATTTTATTTGCTGTAGATACTTTATTCTTTTGTTGATTTGTATGATCGCATACGTTAGATAATAGAAATCCAAAGTTAAAAGCCCTTATCTTCAAGGTCCTTCAATAAATTTAAAATTCAACCTGTTACGGAACATCATGTTAGGCGCACTTAAAATTATTTCCGGTAGTTCTCACAAGGAATTTGCAAAAGAAATCTGCAACCATATGGCAGCCGAGCTGTCAGAAATTGAAACCGTTCATTTCAGCAATCAAAACATGCTAGTCAGAATTCTGGATAACGTGCGTGAAGCCGATATTTTTGTAATTCAGACATCCTGCCCACCGGTCAGCGATAATGTGTTGGAAACGTGCTTATTGTTGGATGCCTTGAAGCATTCTTCCGCAGCAAGAGTTACAGCCGTATTACCCTATTTCCCTTACGTCAGATCAGATAAGAAGGACCAACCCAGGGTCTCCATTGCAGCAAAACTTATGGCCAGAATGTTCCAGACTGCAGGAGCTGATAAGTTTTTACTGATGGAACTTCACTCTCATCAAATCCAAGGGTTTTTTGATGTTCCGGTGGATCAACTGTTGGCCGTTGACGTATTTTGTGACTACTTGAGATTGCAGGATTTAAGTAATTACATTATCGTGGCTGCTGACGTCGGGGAGGCAAAACACCTGGGAAGATACGCCAACAGATTGAATCTGCCCATGGCTATCATTGATAAAAGGCGGATTGGTAATACAGATACTGTGGTACCCACCCATTTGATTGGTGATGTGACAGACAAGAATTGTCTGCTGATAGATGATGAAATTGCTTCAGGAGGAACACTTTGTAAAGCAGCGGATTTTCTTAAAGAAAAAGGGGCAAACTCGGTAAGGGCTGCGGTTGTGCATCCCGTTTTGAGTGGAAACGCCATCGAGAAGATCAATGCCAGTTCGCTGGATGAATTGATCGTGACGAACACCATACCCTTGGAAAATAAAACAGAACTTTGCCCCAAAATAACAGTTCTCTCAGTAGCTCCACTTTTCGCAAAAGCGATCCAAAGAATTCATAATGGGGATTCGATCAGCGTGCTGTTCGGTCCTTCTGCATAAATAAAAAAACCCATCCACCTGATTATGGTGGATGGGTTTTCTAATCAGAACTTATCTCTTCATCTGCACCAGATCGGCCAGTATTTCATCACTGGTGGTCACTGTCTTGGCATTCGCCTGGAACGCGCGTTGTCCTTCAATCATCTTCACAAATTCGGATGAGAGCTCAACATTGGAATGCTCCAGTGTTTTGGAATGGACTGTTCCTAATCCGGAAGCACCAGGATCATTCACGATTGGCTGACCGCTCGTATAAGACTCAGCATAAAGATTTTCACCTTTCTGAAGAAGTTTTGCCGGTGATTTGAAGTCTGTCAGGATCACTCTTCCAAGGGATTTGACTCTGCCTGAATCAAATGCTCCGTCGATTAGACCGTCATCGCGGATAAAGATGCTTTCAATTGCTCCTGCCTTCACACCATCAGCACCTGCATCATGAACTTTGAAATCTGAGGCAAACTGGGTAATTCCATCCATTCCGGTACGCTGATCTGCCGGATCATCAGGATTCTTGCCAAGACCCATAAAAAATCCAATGGTTTGGACTGTTCCGGAATCGATAAAATTTATATCCACTGTATTGGGCTCACCCGGTGTTAATGGCAACCTGTTCATGGTTTTGGGCGGAAGCGGTGTTCCCGGAGGGGAACCGGCAGGTACTGCCGGTTGAACAATTGCACCGGATTGGTTTTGAATCATCCGTCCATCATCTGTAAATTCCAAAAATCCCCCACCCATCGCAACTTGAGTACCGGGGAGTCCCCCTTCCAGAATCTCGCCAGGCACCATCACTATCCACTGCCAATTGTTTTTGATTTCAGTATCAGGTATCTGCTGTCCGGTTGCCGGATCGATCTGGGGAGGCTGATCAGGTACTTTTCTGAAAGCAACTTGGATGTTTCTCTCGTTCCCCTTGTTATCATATACAGTCACCGAAGTTGAGTAGTTGTACATGTCGGAACGGACATTATCGTAGTCAACAGGAACTTTGGGAACTTCGGTATTTGAATCCAGATTGGCCTTGATTCGAACCCCGGTTCCTTCCTTTACTCCATCTCCTGTTGGGATCGGAGGATCAAGCTGATCCAGAATATTAATGTTTTTCAAGTCACCCACGCTTTGTTTGGTATCAGGATCAACGTCCTTAACCTGAAGATACATACCATCCTGGGTAGTAAGGAATCCTTCCTTGTCATAGGTGAATTGACCAGCCCTTGTGTAATAAGTAGATCCGTTCTTGTCCTTAATGGTGAAAAATCCTTTCCCGTCGATGGCCAGATCGGTTTCCATTTCAGTTACCTCAAAGGACCCTTGGGTCTGGATGTTTTGAATATTGCCAATTTTAACTCCCTGGCCAATCTTAGCATGACCTTTCATCGAGGTGGATAACAGGTCCTGAAAATTAACCCTGTTAAACTTGTACCCCGTGGTATTAACATTGGATATGTTACTACCAGTAACGGTCATCGCATCCGATTGAGTTCTAACACCACTAGCACCGGAATATAGCGAACTGATCATACAATCATCTCCTTGTTTCTCGCATATCTATTGGATTCCCAGCCATCGGAAACCGGTGATTTTTTATTCAATTGAACCTGCTATGTTTTTCGGTTCCAAATCTTGCATGAGCGGCAACGGAGTCGCATTGCCAAATAGTTTTTGAGTCTGAATATCGATCGACGACACTTTTGACAACGGCATCATGGTTCCATTCACTTTCACCCATGGTTGACCCTTGCGATATTCCACCTGGGATATTCGTCCGGATCTGTAGAGATCGATTTCAGAGTTCGATCCGTCAGGTCTGGTAGCCATAATTCTGATTTTATAATTGCCGTCACCCATCAAGACACCTTCATCATTTTTACCATCCCAGTTGTATTGATGTCTGCCGGCTGTCACCAGCCCCAGGTTCTCTGAAAAAACAGGTGAGCCGTCCATTTCTTCAATGGTTAACTTGACATTGTCCACGTCGTTATCCAATGAATAGTAAACCGGCTTGCCACTGCCGTTTTCCAATTCAAGATTTTTCAGTTCCAGCATCACATCCTTGTCCAGAAAATTCAGAGCTTGGAAGCGTGAAATCTCTTTTTGGGTTTTGTTCATGTCACCAAGTTGACCATTGATATTCTCCAGTTGCTCCATACTTCCCAGTTGTGCAAGCTGAGACATCATTGCACCGCTATCCATCGGGCTTAATGGATCCTGATGACTCATCTGGGTCATAAACAGGTTCATAAAATCCTGTTTTTTGAGTTCTTCACCTTCGCCTGCCTGGGAGGTTGCTTTTTGTCTTAAAGTCGTCTCTGCATTAGCAATTCTGGATTGAGTGTCAATATTCATCTCTGGCTCCTGATTTGATATTATTAGCCTAAATAACGATGTTTACACCCGACTCGGTGTTAGCATTGTTCATGGCTTGATGTACAACCGGATCAACTTCCTGCTGAGCAGACCTGGCTCGACCTGCATGTTGCTCAGAAGTGAATTCCTGCTGCTGTCCTTGCGATGAATTCTGTGAATAGGCACTGTTTTCTTCACCTTTTACAAAAACGGTGAACTGATCCAGCTTGATACCCTGGTTTTCAAGGTCTTGTTGCAACTGGGCAAATTCAGCTGAAAGGATCTTTTTGGCTTCAACGCTGTCTACTTTGAATTCACCTGTCAGCGTTTCTCCGGCTTTCTTCAGTTTGATTTCCAACTTACCAAGATGCTCAGGATTCAAGCGAATGACAATGGTATCCCGACCGGAATTCAGAAGAATCTTAATGTTGTCGGTAACATCCTTCACATTAGGATTTTGCTGTTCCATCTCCTTAGCAGGAATTGTCTTAGCAGTTGCTGCAGCTTCAGTTTTTTGCCCTTCTTTGACAGATGTGTTCAATTGGTTAACAAAACCGTCTGTTTTTGCTGTCTGCTTGCTTCCATCTTTCAAAGCGGCCAAGGTATCGCTTTTGTTCGCTTTGTAATCGACTGAAGTGTTGGGCTTTTGTGAGCTTTCCTGAATGCCCTGGATCTTCGCACCTTCATTCTTCTCAGGCATCAGTTTTGCCTGGAGACCGTCTCGATTCAAACGGTTTTGAGCCTGGTTAGCCAATTGATTCAGCTGCTCAGCATCCTTGGGAATATCCGAGATTGAAGCCAGGTTTGCTTGTTGATTGGCAGGTTTTGTTTCTGTTTGTTGTTTGGAACGAAACATTTCGGAAAAGTCCTGCTTTGGAAGTTCTGCGCCTCCTTCCTGCAACCCGGAGGAAATGACATGCGGCTTGAGCTCACGAATTCTCTCGTTTCCGATTTCCAGATTCGTTCTTTTCTGGTTCAGGGCGTTTTCAATGGTTTTGGCTTGTGCCTGAGCTTTTTCCTGAGCCGCCTGACTTTGTAAAGCCTGTCCCTGGGATTTTGCCTCTAAAGAAGCTTCGTATCTGTTTTCAAGATTTTGATCGTTCCAATAGGAGAGCGCAACAGACTTTTGAATGTCTTCTTCCTGTCTTTTCTGCTCAATTTCCTCGTGATGATCTTTGAGTTCATCCCCTTTGGTAATCTGCGGTGACATCAATTTCAGATCATTTTCCGCATACTGCAGCTGCCCTTTAAAGGCGTCTGAAAGATTGATATCGAGTTCTGTGGGTTTGACTTCGTTGGACGGTTGGGACTTCTGGTGCTGGTTAATTTGGGCGATATTCATTTGGTCTCCTTACCTGGAATATTAATTCGCTTTCGTCCTTGAAAGCGCTTTTCAAAAAAAAACAATTAAAAAGCCTAATTGCTTGCAGCTTCAATACGCCCCTGCTTAAAGCGGGTCACTCTTTCCGTGATGTCCACAGCAACCTCAGGGTCAAGCAACTCCAAAACACCCGATGCTTTTCTTGGGTTCATTCTCATGATCAGGTGCATGGCGGTTACTCTATCCATCTGGTTAAAAAACACTGCGGTTCGTTCCGGATCCATGGTTTCATAATACCGGACCATCCTGGATATATCCTTTTCATCCATTTCTTTCCGGTTGGTTTGCCGAGCTTCAATATCGGCGAGCAATCGTCTCATTTGATCTTGCTTCTGCTCGATCTGCTGTGAGAGCGATTTTAGTTCCTGGGCACGTTTTTCGTGTAACGCTTCTTTAATTCTTAACTCCTCCTCTCTTCTTTTCAACTGCGTTAACACGCCTCTTTCCGCTTCCGAGTATTCCTTGACCGTCGGTTCTTCTTCCACATCCGATGTGACATCCGCTTGTTCAAAGGTTCCGGGACGGATTTTGTTGATCCAGTTTTTTACTGGTGTCATCGAATAACCTTCACAACTCATACCGAAAATCAATATGACTACAAAAATTGGTATGTGATGTTTCATTTTCAATGTCTTAGCTGCTGCCATTAATCACGCGTGTCCAAGGTTTTTGCTACGAATGAATAGATTTCCGGCAATTTCATCCATGCTTTTTCGTTCAATTCTGGTAATTTTTTCCTTGAAACGTTTCAATTCTTTTTCCTTGAGAATCTCAATTGTTTTCCTGGCCTTACTAGCCTGAATCAGCGCCTGTTGCCTTTCAGCAACAACCACTTCAGCCTTTTCAAGTCGCTCATGACAGTGGGCCAACACAACTTTCATTCGCGATTTAAATCGACTCAGAAATCGCATTTGCTCAAGATCGAAGGATTGTGAACGTTTCATATTGTCCAAATTACGATCAGCATTTCGAGTATTCTCATGAATAGTATCTATTTCATTGGCAATCCCTTGCCTAACAGATAGTGCTTCCGCCAATTCCTTCATTTTAACCTTTTCCTGGCGCTCACGCACATCTAATGCTACTTGCAGAGAAAATCGAAACATAGCTGTTGTTTTATCACGGTTTATAAATCATGATCGAACCAGATTATACAAAAGATATGCCTTTGTCTTGAAACACAGGAAATTGAATGAAGTTTCGACTTGATCAGATGTTTGTTAACAGATATTCTTTGACCAAAAAATCAGTTCAAACAGACTCAAAATCGAATCAAGCAAGAAAAAGAAATACTCAATTTAGCTAATTGCATTCTCTTATAGTTAACTCTTCCCTCCCTGGTTTTAATGAACACCCCAATTAGCCGATCAGATAATACCACTGAAATTGAAGCTCGTATCTCTTTACTCAGAGAAATCTCATTTTTCAAGGACCTGTCTTACGAAGAATTAGCACATGTCTCGAATCACCTGAAAGCAAAAAATTATGTGGCCGGACAACGGGTGTTAAACGAAGACCAACCTGTAGACGGGGTTTATTTTCTGAGAAACGGTGAGGTTCAGATTCTTGTATCTAATGAACAGACAGGTCAAGAAGAGCTTATCACCCTGGGATACAAAGGAGAATGTTTTGGTGAGATGTCCACTTTGAGAGAGGATATTCAGGCATCTGCTTCTGTTGTTTGTGCAGAGAATTGCCAGTTTTTATTTATCGGCAAAACTGATTTTCTAAGATACGTCAACGAATATAAATTATGGCCACATTTTGTAAACATTCTGGCATCAAGACTTGAACAGACCAATCATCGCATGACGGAAGTGATGCGCCATTTAAAGCAAGGTATGGTTCAGGTAGATACTAACGGCTTGATTACCGGGAAGTTTTCCATGGGCTTTGTGCGACTCACCGGAAGTGAAATGAATAAATTGCATGGGGCTTCATTCAAAGACCTGGTTTTTGCCAGCTGCCATGATTCGATTCGCAAGTGGACAAATAACTTTTCCCTTGCCATCATGTCCAATCCCGAACAGGCAGAACTGATTATCAACCTTTTGCCTTCTGAATGCGTCTTCCATCACCCGCAGAAGGGGCTTCGCATATTTCGCATCACCTATGACTTATGTACTTACCAGAAGAAAGTCATTGGCATGGATATTGGCCTGGAAGATGTGACACGGGTTCGTGAACTGGCAAAAAAAAGTGAGGAACTGGAAAAAGAAAAAGGAATTCTTAGTGAAATTTATACAAAGCCGGATACTTTTCGAACCCTGTTGAACCTAATCGCAGAAATTAGAAAAAACATGAAAAATGCCGATTCTGCCTTCAATATTGGCAGAATCAACAAAGACGATGCCAGAATCTGGTTAGGCAACATCCATTCTCTCAAAGGTGCGGGAAACTTTCTGAAGCTTAATGAGCTGGGTAAAACAGCTCACAAAGCAGAAACATTGTTAGCAAGTATCACTGATTCGGGTGATGTGAAAGAGGATCTAAAAACAGAATTTTATTCGATCCGCTCCAAATTGGAAAACCAGTTCGGCTATATAGACACCATTCTGGATAATATGGGTGATGAAACGAGAAAACGAATGACAGCTGAACTGGTTATGTCTAAGCGGGAAACACAGAGCTTTGAGTCAGTTTTGGATAAAAACAGCCAGGCCTTCGCACTCTTGCAAAAGGCTCGGAAAATTCCCTCCCAGACACTTGTGGAAGGTTGGAAGGAGGAATTGGAACGCATTAGCCGGAACATTCTGAAAAAAATAATGTTCCGTATTGTAGGTGAATCCATACCGATTCCAGGTTCCCTTTATGATGCTTTGAAGGTTCCTCTGGTGCACCTCCTTAGAAACTGCGCAGAGCACGGCATCGAAAGTATGGAGGAAAGAAAATCCGCCGGAAAACCGGCCGTCGGGCTAATCACCTTCAAGGCTGAAGTGGATGAGAAGCACTATCATATTCACATTCAGGACAACGGAGGGGGTATCAATAAAGACCGTGTCCATAAAAAAGCCGTGCAAGTGGCTGCAAAAAATCGACTATTGCAAACAAAAATTGAAACATTGTTAAAAGAAAATAGGATATTAGCCATTTTGTTCTTGCCAGGGTTCAGTACTTCAGAGATGGTCACGGACCTTTCGGGCAGGGGAATGGGATTGGATGTGGTACAAAGAGCGGCAATGTCGGTTGATGGGACGATCTCAATGAAGTCGGTGCCCTCAAAGGGCACCAAATTCACACTTAGTTTTCCTAAACATTAGCTAAAGTAAGACACCAATTACTCTTCTTCCTGGGCAGATTTTCTATTGGCAATTACTTTCTCTGCCAGGTTTTGAGCTAGAATTTCATAGGTCTTGAGCTTCATTGAGAACATTCCGAGACCCAATGTCATTCCTCTCAAAGCCTGAGCGTAGTCTGTAAGCTCTGAAAGGGGGGCTTCAGCATGAACGACAGTTGTCAGTTCCTTGTAAGAATAGCTGGCAACTTTACCACGTCGGCCAGACAGGTCTTTACTTACTTTTCCAACGTCCGCTTCAAGTACATCGATTTCCATTTCCATAATTGGCTCCAGAATTACCGGCTTTGCTTCAGGTAACGCCTTGTTAACAGCCATCCAGCCTGCTCTCTGGAAAGCAAAATCTGAAGAGTCGACAGCATGGTAGGAACCATCAAAACAAGTTACCCTAACGTCAACAACCGGGTATTTTGCTAAGGTTCCGGTCAACAGAGCCTCCTGAATACCCTTGTCGACGCTTGGAATGTAATTTCGAGGAATGGCACCACCGACAATTTTATCAACAAATTCATAACCTGTTCCCCTTGGCAGCGGTTCGGCTGTAATATGAACATCACCGAATTGTCCACTTCCACCGGATTGCTTCTTATATTTTCCTTGAACAGTCGCCTTACCCACAATCGTTTCGCGATATCCGATTTGATAAGGAACCAGGTTTATTTCTACATCATAAATGTTCTTTAGGTGTTCTGCTGCGGCTTCCAGATGGACCGTACCTTTACCGGAGAAGAGGACCTCTTTTGTATCCGGATCGACATGCATTGTTAGAGACGGATCTTGTGCGATAATCTTATTCACAGCGTCCATGGTACGAACATCTTTACTGCTACCGGTCATTTCCAGTTTGAAAGTACAGCGAGACTCCAAGAAGGTGAGAGGCGGAAAATATACCGGGTTGTTTACGTCACAAACCGTTTGGTTAGTAGCCAGATCGTCCTGTTTTTCAAGGACAACCACATCACCTGGATAGGCCTCTTCTATTTCGTCAGTCTTGTCACCATTGACAATTGAAATTCTTCCTACTGTTAACTTTGCAGAGTTTGATGGGTTCAGTAATTTCACTCCTTTTTTCAAAACTCCGGAGATTACCCTGATGTAGCTTAGTTTACCTGCATATCGGTCAAAGGTGGTTCTAAAGACATATCCTGAGAATGGTTCTGAGGCTTCCGGCTTTCGCTCGACGACTTCAGCTTCCGGATCAGTTGATGTTGTACCTTCCCAAGCTTTGCTATTTCCGTGGGATGGGAAATAGGTCTTAATATAATCAAACAGTGTTTCCAATCCGATGTTCAGTTCAGCAGAGCCTGAGATGACAGGAGTGATTTCACAGGTTTTAACACCTTCAGACATCACTTTGATCAATAGATCCTGCGGAGCAGGCTTTTCTTCGATATAGTATTCCATCAATTCATCATCTAGTTCAGCCAATCTTTCATATGTAGTACTCCGATATAACTCCACAGTTTCCGCTGCAGCATCCGGAAGATCCTCTTCTTTTATTTTTCCGGCTTCACCTGAGATGAGTTTTTGGTTGATGACATCAATAATTCCTACCAGGTTTCCACCATCAAACCATGGAACATACAGTATTACCGGTCGTGCTGAGAACCCGGTTTCCAGGGCTTGTAGAGCCTCATCAAAGTTAGCACTTTCCTGGTCCAGCTGATTTACAAAAATGGCTCGAGGAGTTTTACTATCAATTAAGCTTTCCCATACTCTTAATGCGCCCTCGGGTCCTCCCAGAGCAGATGTGACAAACACTGCACCGGTACTGGCAAATAATGCACTTTTGATGCTTGCCAAAAAATCAGTATGTCCGGGAGTATCCATCACATTAAAGGTTTCTTCGCCTTTAGAAAAATTGAAAATACGATTGTAAATTGTGAACCCTCTGCTTTCTTCTTCCGGCTGAATCTCGTAATCCAAGGACTTCAATTTGGCATTTATTTTTACGAAGTTGTTCGTTAGTGTTGTTTTGCCAACACCGTCCTTCCCGACAATGGCAATATTGTGAATATTTTGACCGCTATGGCTTGTGTGCATTGATCCTCCTGAACCGTTTGTTTGAATCTAATACTGGGAATGTAAATGCCCTGAATTGAGCGTAAAAGATGTCTTGCAGTGTAGCGAATTGACAAGAATTGTGTTGTGCTCACCTTGACGTTCGTACTTTCAGACGCTGTCCTAAACCTCTTTTTCAGTAGACAACAAAGGAAAAAGGTATCCCTTTTAAAATATAGTCGTTATCTTTATAGCAAATAATATAAAATTGCTTGTTTGTGAAGGAGAGAAAATCTTTTTTTTGATCCTTTCGAGTCATTGAGAATGTTTTTTTTACATTTTTCTTACCTGCCGTTACAAACAGGCAGATCGAGTTTTCCACACATCTTAAGTCCAGATTGAATAATCATCAGTATCAAAAAAATCCTTCCGTATGAACAAAGTCCCGGATATCTTAACTTCCCACCTGATCTCAGCAATCTCTTTACAATTTAATTTGTCCCTGGATGGTATCCATGGGAAATCTCATTGGGCTCGCGTTCTGGACAATGGCCTGCGTCTGGCAGGATTAAACGGGGCCAATACAAATGTGGTGAGCTTATTTGCCCTTTTTCATGATTCCCAACGGATAAACGATGCCAGGGATGATGATCATGGAAAACGCGGTGCGGAATTGGCTTTTACCATGAGAAATCACTATTTTGATATCTCAAATACGGAATTTGACCTGCTTTATGCTGCCTGTGAGCTGCATACTGACGGATTGACTGAATCGGATCTCACCATTCAAACCTGTTGGGATGCAGACAGGCTCGATTTAGGTAGAGTGAAAATAGAACCCGATCCGGCATATCTTTGTACCCTTCACGCCAAAGAGCCGCAAACCCTGAACTGGGCCAATTCAAGAGCAAAAGCCCGCTACCTTTCAAAATCACTTGAAAGATAGGATTCAAAGAGGGATTCCCATACCAGGCAACCATGAAATGCAAACTACCTTTTAAATTCCTCAAACCTAGTTTTTGTGCCGGCCTTCTGGAAGATCCCTTACTTTTGCTTCGTTTTAAACCGAAAAACAACAATGTTCTTGTCGACTGCGGACAATTGAATCACCTGGCCAAAAGAGTCATCAAATCGATCAGCACCCTTTTTATTTCACATGCACACATGGATCACTTTATCGGTTTTGATTCTTTTACCAGAAGTGTCCTGGTGTCCAACAAAACCATTGATGTATTCGGACCAAAGGGAATCGCTGAAAGAATCGAATCAAGTTTAAAAGCCTACAACTGGAACCTTACAGAACCATACTTTTGTAAATTCAGACTTCACGAAATCTGCAGTACAAAAATAAAAACATACTTTCTGGATGGCTCAAAAGGCTTTGCACTGGAATTTGAAAAAGAAATAAGCAGAAAGGACAATGTCATTTTCGAAAATTCACATTTAGTTGTAGAAGCAGCTATTTGCGATCATAAAATACCGGTCCTGATATTCAAGTTTACAGAAAAACCAGGGTTTGAATTAAGCAAGGACAAGGTGGTTGAAGCAGGTTTTCAGATCGGTCCCTGGGTAAATGAACTGAAGGAATGGTACTATCATCAATCCGGAGATGATTCTGAAATCGAGGTTCTGCGTCCGGACTATTCGAGCAAACGGCTGGAAGCAAACATCTTATACGAATTGATAAAAAGCGAATCGGCAGCTTTGACTATTGGCTACCTGACAGATATCGGTTTTACCGAGGGTAATGTTAATGCAGTCTGCCGGCTCATGAAAGGAGTCGATTTATTGGTTAGCGAATGCACCTATCTTAAAGAAAACAAACATAAAGCACGAGAATCCTATCATCTGTGTACCGACGATGTGAATCGCCTTTTAGACAGCCTGAATCCAAACTATTTTCTACCGATGCACTTATCAAAAACATATCTCTATCGGTCTGAAGATTTGTACAAAGAGCTGTTCCTTCCCGAGAACTGCCAGCTGATAAGACTCCCTGAGAGAATGAGTCAGCCTCCAATCATTCCGGACAACTTGGACGTTATGGATAGCTAGTCGGGAAAGACATCGCTGTAATAGGTGTGGTTGCGGTGGTGGGATTTCCAGTCGTGAAAATAATCTTTGTTCGGATTGATACTTGTGGCTTTTTCCAGGCTCAGCATTAGCGTTTCCAGATTTTGAGATTCTAAAACACCTCTCTCCCTCAACTTAAAACACAATTCCCTGAGATGGTGAAAATAAAAGCCTTCAGAATCAAAGCTAAACCTGATTTGGTATCCCTGGTTGTTGAGCAAACGATAAGCCAGCTTTCTGCCTCCCAACCTGCTGTAACGAACAAATTTGGCACAAAGTTCGGGAATCGATAACCCATCCAAACCTGGAACGGAATCCAAATCAAGCCAGGCAGCCGCTTCATGTTCCCTGAGTGCAACCCAATCGTCAAATACCGGGCAAAGGTAACAACATCCGGAGAAATCTATATGATAGATAATGTCTTTATCCAGTTTATCTTCCAGTTCTCCGGATAGCACCATTTTGTTTATAGCGTTTTGCCGTTCCCTGTTGCATGCAAAATTTCTTTTAAAAAGATTCGGAAGATTTAAGATAGCATTTTTGGTTGTAGCATCGCGAAACGGGACCGATGCATGGCTTGAATAGATATCGGTAATTTTTTCGATTTCAATCAGGTCAACATCCAGTTGTAAAACGGATGTCAGGATTTCATAGACATTGTAGAGTTTTTCCTGCGCCGGATAAACTGAAGATTGGTTGTTTGAATCGAAATTTACCTTGAATGTAGCTTGGAAATTTTGAAGATCATCACCAAGCAAATCTACCAACTTGATTCCAAGTGATTGATACTTATCATTGTCATCCAGGTACGATAACGCTCTTAAATCCATAAGCAGATTAAATGCCCTGGTTCCGGCTATGTAAAGAAATGAAATTGAATTATCCGAATGATCTATAATCTCAGGCACCTGAAATGACACCTTGTCTATCATACCAGTAATGAACTTGTATTCATCACCAACTGAAATCCGCTTATCGGAATACCGGCGAATTATTTTGCGTTTCTCACCGGAATCCAACTCCAGTTTTCGGGCATCTTTCCACAAGTCTTGTTCAAACCGGACAAGATCTTTTTCTAACACATTTAATTTCAACAATACCTTTGGTGGTTATGTGATACTTTTTTAAATTTGGTCAGCTTTCAATCCCTGAAGACTGCTTTTAATGCAATCCTTTTAAAAATAACCTGATCCACTAATCACGAATGTCACTGTAGTTGCTTTTATAATCATTATATCGCAGTGAATCACTATTTGTACAAAGCAGGAAACAGCTCTTTGGAATCAAGGATGATGGTGACCGGTCCATCATTTTGAATATGAACTTGCATGTAGGCCCCGAATTCTCCCGATTCTACAATGATATCATTGCTTTTCAATTCGGAAATAAATTCTTCATACAACCGATTAGCAGCATCCGGCAGTAGTGCTTTGGAAAGACTGGGTTTTTTTCCTTTCTTAAGATCGGCAAATAGGGTGAATTGAGAAACCACGAGCACTGCCCCGTTTACTTCAGGCAAGGAATACGCGAATCTTCCCGAATCGTCGCTGAAGAGTTTTATTTTAAGCAGCTTATCAATCATGGGAGCTAGAAATCCACTGTGATCACCCTGTTCAAAGCCGACAAGCAGCA
>JAKSDL010000024.1 GCA_022360105.1 Pseudomonadota bacterium | reverse complement strand
CCAAAGCGTCATCCGGGATCTAATAGAAAAATCGGAGATACTAATCAATAGCATTCCGGCTACTCCCGACTTCCTAAAAGGATTAAAGTATCGTGAACCAAAAAAGAAATGGTTTAATTTCAGGAAAAAGGAAGAGTCGGAGCAAATTAAGTCGATGATTGCCAATTGTCGCCATTCGCTTAATTCTTATATTGAAAGGAGATCAAACGATCCACGCAAGGAAATCAATAAAAACCTTTTGAGATATGATAATCAGTCGGATCTACACTCCTTGCGCGCTATCTATCTTTTCAACGAGACTTCCAATCCATCCAATTATGGCGGCGTCAGCGAAATGGCAACACAAAAGATGGATGAGAACCGTTTCAAAAATTTAAAAAAATCCCTGCAGGAAATGATGTTTGCTGTACTAAACGGCAGTACCAGTCTTTACAATATCAATTGGTTTATTCAGATCTACAATGAGTTCCTGAATACGCTCAGCCGTATGATTAATTATAAGCATTATGAATTGGTTCATCATGACAACAAGCAATTCAAAAAAACGATTGAGGAGCTCTACACGGCAAAAATCAAAGTCATGGCACTAACAATCAAAAGAGAGGAACTGGAACCCTTTAAGGTGCTCAGCAGAAAACTGGCTGGTTCCAGCTACGCTGTAGAGAATTTTACCGAGAAAACCATTAAGGAGGCTGGTCATGCGCTCGAAAAAGAACCGGGTAAACTCATTCTGCACAAAATGAATGCAAATAATATTATTGTGGTTCTGATGACAACGCTTCTTTTGCTGGCAAAGGTTCCACTCTTTAACGCCAAAAAGCTGGTGGAAAAAATTCTGGGACTTATTCCTGAAGTGACTACCAATCTGGAAATGAGGAAACGGGTGGTGATGACCTCAATCTACGTAACGGAATATAAAACAGCATTGGCATTGGGCAATTTGGAAGATCAGAAAAAAATAATGCAGACCATGTATGATTTTACTCTTGAAACCATCAAAACGCATGTCGGGGAAGAAGTATCCACTAAGTGGCATGCCGATCAGATCCTTAGAATTGCCTGGATTGCTTTATGCTCGGAAGAGCCGATACTCTTTGCTCCTGCAGCATACAAGCTTGTTTTAAAACAGGCATATATTTGTCTTGGAAAAATCATATACAATTGCACTATCGATACGAAACCCAGGGAAAATGAACCTGAGTTCCAGAAAATATCTCCTAAGCAAAAGTTGATAGATGAAGCAGTTATATGTCGCTGTAAAATTGTCGAAATAGGCAAAAATCACGGATTGAACCTGGAGGACATCAAGTAAAAGCTAGTCTCCAGGCCAGGTCCAATCATACAGTTTCAACACCCAGTTTATCCGCATCTTTTGAGAGAGAACTCGTATCCCAAGCTCTTTCTTCATCTTCGTTGTGTGTGTATAATTGTTCCTTGCCTAAAATCTGCTCCAGGTCCTCCCTGGATTGACGAGCTCTGATTAGGTAGTTTTTTCTGTCCTCCCAGAGGTTATGCAGTTCATCAATCATATCGTGGTCATGTTTTTGAAAAATCAAAGCGGATCGTTTGGCCTGGTATGCCCTAAATCCAAAATGGCGTAGGGCCTGGGTTCCCATTTCTACGGACGCTGCAAAGGTCTCCCGGAAAACGTCCTCAATACCCAGCCGCAGAAGATCGTAGAGGTGACTTCTATCAAATGCTCTGGCCAGTATTCGAACATTTGGATAGTGTTCTTTAACCGTAGCAGCGATTTCCAGAGAAGTTTCCGCATCATCGATTGCCAATACAAACAGTTTGACCCTGCCAATGCCGGCTGCCTCAAGCAGGTCTAATCGAGAAGCATCACCGTAAAACACTTTGAATCCAAATTTACGAACCATATCAATATGCGTGGGATTATGATCCAACACCGTGGTCCCAATTTTGTTCGCATTTAGCAATCTTCCCACGACCTGACCAAAGCGACCAAACCCCGCTATGATCACTTCATTTTCCTCATTTTTAATCTCATCCGGAGGTAAATCCGGCTCTTCTTTTTGAAACATGGGTTGCAACACTTTTTCGTTCAGAATCATCAGAATCGGCGTAATCAGCATGGAAAGGGCGACAATAACGATTAAAAGATTCACAATGCCTTCCGGCAAAACATTCTGCTGTAAAGCAAATCCAAAAAGTACAAAAGCAAATTCCCCACCTTGTGCCAGACTCAGCGAAACCAGCAGGTTTTGCGACCAGTCATGCTTGAACAATCTGGACAACACCATCAGCACCAGGCATTTGGTGGCAATTAAAATGAAAACCAGCAATGCGATGTCCCCGGGTCGTTCCACTACCAAGGCAAAATTAATGCTTGCTCCCACCGATATGAAAAACAAGCCCAGCAGCAGAGCTTTGAAAGGATCGATCACGCTTTCCAGTTCGTGACGGTACTCGTTATCTGCCAATACTACACCGGCAACGAAGGTTCCCAGGGCCGGAGACAAGCCGACCTGCCCCATGAGAAAGGCAATGCCTAGTACCATTAACAAGGCAAAAGCTGTAAATATCTCCCGTAATTTGGTTTCTGCTATAAATCTAAATATCCACCGCACCACAAATTTATTCAAAACAATGGCAATACCCACAAACAACAGAATCGCCAATGCCTGCTGCCAACCCGATAAACCGTGACCATGATCATCAACCACCCCACCTGTGTTCAGTGCTAACAAGGGCAAAATGGCAATGATGGGGATCACGGCGATATCCTGAAACAACAGAATCGAAAATCCGGATTGACCGCCGGGAGTTTTTATTAGTCCCTTTTCCTGAAATGTCTGCAGTACAATAGCAGTGGAACTTAACGAAAGAGCCAGTCCGACAGCAATGCCCTCATTGACAGGTAATCCCATTGCTACTCCAATTCCGGAAATCAAAAGAGCCGTTAGCAGCACCTGCAGACCGCCCATCCCCAGAATGGAATTTCTCATTTTCCAGAGCAATTTTGGCTTTAGCTCCAAACCGATTAAAAACAGCATCATGATCACTCCCAATTCGGCAAATGACATGATTTCATGCTGTTCTTTTCCAATAAATCCCAAAAGAAAAGGTCCGATAAACACACCTGCCAACAAGTACCCCAATACGGATCCCAGTCCTAAGCGTTTAGCAACCGGGACGGAGAGTACAGCTGCAATCAGATAAATTAATGCTTGCGATATGATACTTCCACCGTGCATAACGTCCTCTATATAAGTGAGTTTAGTTCCTCAACACTTTTTGCTTTCTCAATGTCAAGTCTATCTTCCCGGATCAGTTCCAGAAGTTTTTTGTATTGTTTGCCATATTCCGGAATATCGTCTTTTGTTGAAAGAGAATGCGTCCCCTGAACCAAGAATGGTGCGAGGTAGGTCATCCCACAAAGGTTTGCTGTCTGAGAAAAAGGAAGCAGGAGTGATTTTATTTCATGCTGATTATGTCCGCCAGATTGATATGATGATTTGTTACCGCCGGTTGAAATGACCGAAAGCATGATCTTGCCCCTCAGCGCATTGCCGGTGCTGCCATAGGCAAATCCATGTTCCAAAACCAGATCCTGCCACTCTTTTAGCAAAGCCGGGCAACTGTACCAGTAAAAGGGATGCTGAAAGACAATCACATCATGATGGAGCAACAATTGTTGTTCCCTGGGAACATCAATATGAAAATCAGGGTAATTTTCATACAGATCATTTATTGTGATTCCTTCTGTTTCGGCTGCTGCCGATATAAGTAATTTATTGACGCGGGATTTTTGCAGGGCGGGATGGGCAAACTCAATCAACACCTTCATAGATAAACTCCTGTTTTGGATTTACAACTATTATGCGATGATTGACTCAATTATTACAACCTTCATTAAATAACCGTTTAAGTCAGCAAGAGCGACTGGTCGAACCCGCTTTTTTGAAACAGGCTGTCTCGTGTTAAGACGACCCGTTTATTTTTTATATTGACAAACCGGGGACTACTCTCTAAAAATTGATCTGGATCTATGCAAACGTTTGCGGCAACCTTTGCGTGAACTATTTTCTTGGAAAAGTTCAAAAAAAACGGAATGTCCAGAGCAACCATTGTAGACATTGCCAACGAGTTAAAAATCTCGCCTTCCACTGTATCCAGGGCGTTGCGCGACCACCCTGATATCAGCAAAAAGACCAAGCATCGGGTCATCGAAGCCGCTGAGCGACTCGACTATTTCCCGGATTCATTGGCTCAGGGGCTAAAAAGCCGGAAAACCAATACCATCGGAATCATTGTCCCGGAAATACGACATCACTATTTTTCCTCCGCCATTAGCGGCATTGAAGAAGTTACCTATCGCTCCGATTTTACAATCATGGTTTGTCAATCCAATGAGGACTGCCGGCGAGAAGAAATCAATCTTAGGGCACTGGTCTCCAACAGGGTGGCAGGGCTGTTAATCTCGATTTCCCAGACCACTACGGCAGGTACGCATTTTGACATATTGCACAAACGAGGTATTCCCATTGTTTTTTTTGATCGGATTAACGACAGCATCAAAGGAAGCCAGGTGATCGTCAATGATTACCAGGGAGCCTACGATGCAGTTAGCCATCTTGCTGAAAAAGGATACAAGCGTATCGCCCATATCGCAGGTCCTTCAACCATTTCAATCGGCAGGGATAGGTTTCTCGGGTACAGGGATGCCCTTGAGCAGCACGATCTTCCTTTCACGCCTGAATTGGTGGTCGAAGGAGGATTTCGGGAAAACGACGGAAAGGCCGGAATAAAAAGACTACTTTCCCTATCAATAAGGCCGGATGCTGTTTTTGCCGTCAATGATCCTGTTGCCATTGGTGTTTATTCGATATTGAAAGACAAAAAGCTAAAAATACCTGAAGATATGGCCCTGGTTGGTTTTTCCAACAATCCGATCTCGGCTCTTTTGGAACCGCCACTGACAACGGTCAACCAACCATCGTATGAAATTGGAAAGACCGCTGCCAGCTTATTGTTGGAGCAGATTCACAGCGATGAAAAGAATCCGGCACCAGTTATAAAAGAGTACCAGACCCAATTGATTATAAGAAAATCTTCATAATCAGATGTTAGAAAAAGGAAAATTTTGGAATTTAAGACATCGGAAATTCCCCACAGACGATTAAATCCACTCACGGGAGAGTGGTTGCTTCTTTCACCCCAACGAACGGGAAGACCCTGGGAAGGTAAAAAAGAAGCAACAGATTCTGCAACAAAGAAACAGTATGAGGAATCCTGTTATCTTTGTCCGGGTAATACCCGGGCAAACGGGGAAGTAAATCCCGACTATCAACACACACTTGTTTTTACCAATGATTTCCCCGCTTTGAAAACTGATACTGCGAAAGCTGACCATTCCGTTTCCGATTTGTTCAAAACTGAAACAGTTTCAGGAACTTGTCGGGTGATCTGTTTTTCCAATCGGCATGATTTGACCCTGGCAGAAATGGAAAGCTCCGACATCAGGTCTGTTATTGATGTCTGGCAGGAGCAGGCCAAAGAATTGGGTTCCACCTATCAATGGGTGCAGATATTTGAAAACAAGGGCGAAATCATGGGATGTTCCAACGCTCATCCCCACGGTCAAATTTGGGCCAGCAGTTACCTACCCGAAGAACCAAGGAAGGAAGATCTTAAACAGGCAGAGTATCTGAAAAACAAAGGCACTCTTTTGTTATTAGATTACCTGGAAGCAGAACTGAACTACAAGGATCGAATTGTCGTTGAAAATGATACCTGGGTTTGCCTGGTTCCTTTTTGGGCCATCTGGCCTTTTGAAACGATGCTGATGCCGAAGCAACACGTTTTGCGCTTGGAAGATCTGGATGACAACCAGAAACAGGGTCTTTCGGAAATCATGAAATCGCTTTTGGTTCGTTACGATAACATTTTCAACACATCATTCCCATATTCCATGGGCTGGCATGGGGCTCCTTACAACGATAATGATAACCGGCATTGGCAACTCCATGCTCACTATTTCCCGCCCTTGCTTCGTTCTGCGACCGTAAAGAAATTCATGGTCGGATACGAAATGCTGGGAAATGCCCAGAGAGATATAACTCCGGAATTGGCAGCCGGAATGATTAGGAAGCAGTCCGACATCCACTACAAAATTTCGCAAAAATAGTTGCAGATTATGGAAAACGGCCTAATAGCCCTTCAGAAGAAGGTAATTGAAAAATTCAAATCGGTCTTTGGGGATTCCCCGGAAGCCATGGCAAAAGCCCCGGGTCGCGTAAATATTATCGGGGAATACACAGACTTCAACAACGGATTTGTTCTGCCCATGGCTATCGATCGATATATGGCAGTTGCTTTGAAAAAGAGAAGCGATAACCAGGTAAGGGTCGTTTCCATCGACTTCAACCAGGAAGCAACAATATCTTTGGATACCTTACCCAAAGGCGATCATTCCTGGGTTGAATACATATCAGGCAGTTTGTGGGCCCTGAAACAGCACCGGATTGAACCCACAGGGTTTGAATGCGTAATGGCTGGCAACATTCCTGTGGGAGCGGGTCTTTCCTCTTCGGCTGCCTTGGAAATGGCGATCCTGAAATCGGCAACCTGGTGCTCCGGCATTGAATTGGATAACGTACAGATGGCAAAAATAGGAAGGTATGTCGAAAATGAGTGGGTAGGTGTGGCTTGCGGAATCATGGACCAGATGATTTCGTCCGCTGGAAGAGCAGGCCATGCTTTACTTATTGACTGTGCTGATCTTTCGCTGCATAACAGTCCTATTCCGGAGAATTCATCCATCATCGTGCTTGATACCAATACCCGCAGAGGTCTGGTGGATTCCGCATACAATGAACGGCGCGAACAGTGTTTTAAAGCAGCCAAGGTGATGGGTGTTGATTACCTGAGAAACGCTGATTTAAACCTGCTGGAAGAGAATTCTACCAATATGGATCCGTTGGTTTATAAACGAGCAAAACATATTATCAGTGAAAATCAGCGTGTCAAAGAAGCAGCACACTGCATGGACTCAAATGAATTTGAACGTTTGGGCAAATTGATGTACCAAAGTCATGAAAGTTTGAGAGACGATTTTGAGGTGTCATCCGAAGCGTTGAATTGCATCGTTGAAAGTGCCATGACATCACCAGGCTGTTACGGTGCCAGAATGACAGGAGCAGGATTTGGAGGTTGCGCTGTTGCACTTGTAAAAAAGGGGCATGAAGAAGACTTCATGAGCAAAGTTACCACCGACTACAAAACCCAGTCGGGGAATGATCCGATTTTATACAACTGCAAGGCTTCAGGCGGGGTAACGATAGAAACAGATTTCGAAAAAGGCTAACCGGTGCCTGATCGGAAAAAACGTTAAACCCTTATCCAGCCTCGTGCCGGATGCCGGAATTCAGCTTGAAGAGTAACATGCCGTCAGCCGTCAGCTTTGAGTTTAAGACATTACAATTGCATGCAATAACCGGCTGATCGCTGAAGGCTGAAAACACTGAACTTCGAAGTACCAAACTGCTTTCAAAGCTTTTATTGGTATGGATTAAATTGGTTTTCGTTCAGTCACTAACTATTAATCTGCGTTGATTAACACGACCGGATTTGCCGACACCTTCTGCCGGTCGTGCCATAAATGTTTTTAAAAAAGGTGTTAAAAAAAATGCCAAGATTGATCTGGTTTAAGGCCAATTCCCCTGGCTATCCCATATCCCCGGAAATGGTTGGGGAGGTGAGTTTTTTTTAAGGAGGAGATTGGTGTTCAGCCGCTCCCTCTAATGTGTTAGATCCTTTGGAGTCGGCGTCACCAATCCAGTTTATCGTTCAACCCAAAAAAGGGAGACATAAAATGAGATCGGTACTAATTGCAGCTTTTACACTGAGCGCATTTTTCCTCAGCCAACTGGCTTGGGCTGGTGAATTAATCATCAATTATGATGGTTCTGATCCTGCACCAAAAAGAGCGTTTGAAATGGTAATCGACAAGTTTGAAAAAAAATATCCAAACATCAAAGTAAAATGGAATCTCTTTGATCACGAAGGGTACAAAACCTCCATCCGTAACTTTTTAACTGCTGAAGCGCCGGACGTTGCAGCCTGGTATGCAGGAAACAGAATGGCTCCTTTCGTTAAGGCAGGGTTGTTTGAGGATGTAACGGATGTCTGGGAAAAAGCGGGCTACAATAAAAGTCTTGCTGCCACTGCAGGTTCCATGACCATCAATGGCAAGAAATGGGGCGTTCCTTATACTTACTACCAATGGGGAGTTTATTATCGAAAGGATATCTTCGAAAAATTTGGCATTGCCGTTCCCAAGACCTGGAATCAGTTTTTGGCAGCCTGCGCCACATTGAAGAAAAACAATGTTACACCGATTACCATCGGAACCAAATACCTGTGGACGACAGCGGGAGTGTTTGATTATTTAAATCTGCGTGTTAATGGCTATGAAGTTCATATGGATCTTACAGCCGGTAAGATTAAGTACACAGACCCCAGAATTCAAAAGGTTTTTGATCGCTGGGATGAATTGGTAAAACCCGGTTATTTCATTAAGAATCATGCCACCTTTTCCTGGCAGGAAGCTCTTGCTCCTATGGTTCAGGGAAAAGCCGCCATGTACGTGATGGGTAACTTTGCAGTTGCTCCGCTGAAAGAAGCAGGCCTGACTGATGATACCCTTGATTTCTTCCAATTCCCGGAAATCACTCCCGGACTTCCCAAAGCGGAAGATGCACCAACCGACACATTTCACATCCCTGCAAAAGCCAAAAACAAGAAAGATGCACGAACCTTTCTGGCTTTTATTGGACAACCGGATATTCAAACAGAATGGAACTTGATTCTTGGTCAACTCCCTGTTAACAATCAGGCTAAAGTTGCTGATGATAAATTCCTGAAAGCCGGTTTTAAAATTCTGAGTAATGCCCACGGAATCGCGCAGTTCTATGATCGTGACGCTCCTGCTCAAATGGCCAAAGCCGGCATGGAAGGTTTCCAGCAGTATATGATCTTTCCGGAACGCCGACAGAGGATTCTCAAGCGTTTGGATAACATCCAAAGAAAGGTCTATAAATAATCCGGCTGTTCAAGGCCGTTTAGCTTATTTTCGGCTTTGAGGATACTGTTTCCAACCTGATGATTATTTTTTCATCAGGTTGGAAACAAGAGAAACAAGAATTTAAAAAAGGAAAGACCCTCATGGCAAACGCGACAGCAGGTGCTCACAAATCGTTCTGGCAACGAAACCGCATAGCGATCACGCCCTGGCTATTCATGGCACCCGGGCTTCTCATGTTCCTGATCTATGTAATTCTTCCCATTTTCCAGAGTATCTGGATATCGTTCTACGAGTGGGACGGACTCAGCCCCAAAGTGTTCATCGGCTTGGAAAACTACAAGGAACTGTTGATCGATCCCGATTTCTTTATCTCCATCAAAAACAACATCATCTGGCTGATTCTCTACATGGCGGCTGTTCCGGTCGGACTGTTCATCGCCCTGTTTCTCAACCAGACAGTTACCGGAATTAGAATATATAAATCACTGTTTTTCTTTCCGTTTGTAATCTCACAAGTGGTGGTCGGATTGGTGTTTACCTGGCTGTATGATCCTACCAATGGAATCTTAGCCCTGGCTTTTAAACTATTTGGTGAAAGTGCTCCAACAATACTGGGTGACGAAAGATATGTAACCTATGGCATTATCTTCGCCGGACTCTGGCCCCAGATTGCCTACTGCATGATTCTTTTTCTGACTGGCCTTAACAATGTGTCACCCGATTTGGTTGAAGCAGGCAGACTGGATAACGCCAAGGGTTGGAGAATGCTCTGGTATGTAATTTTACCCCAACTTCGTCCGGCAACGTTTATCGCTGTTGTAGTGACTGTCATTGGGGCGCTCCGGTCATTCGATCTAATATCCATTATGACTCAGGGAGGACCATATGGATCAAGTCGAGTACTGGCTTACTACATGTACGAAACGGCTTTATCTGAATACGGCTATCGCATGGGTTACGGTGCGACGATTGCCACTGTCTTGTTTTTTATTATGATGTTCTACATCGCTTTCTTCTTATGGCGCATGTATAAACAAGAAAAGGAAGGATAACACTATGTTCCCTAAACCAATTGAAAAAAGTTCAGCTAACTTGCAGCGCCTCTACAAAACTGCGCTACCCATTGCTCTTTTCATCTGGTTGCTTCCCTTGCTGGCGGTCATGCTGACATCTATTCGCTCGGCTGGAGATGTAAACGCAGGAAATTACTGGGGCATACCAACAAGTTTTAATCTTATCGAAAATTATTCGGCCATATTCTTTCAGTCCAATACCGGTCTTTATATCTTAAATTCCTTCAAGGTGACGCTGCCAACCATGGTCTTTACCCTGGCTATCTCCTGTTTGACCGGGTACGCACTTTCTACCTATAAGTTTCGCGCCAATATGCTCATCTTTTTCGTGTTTATTGCCGGGAACTTTGTGCCTTTCCAGATCCTGATGGTGCCCGTTCGGGATCTCTCTGTACGGACAGGTTTGTACGATACGATAACAGGTCTGGTGCTCTTCCATGCTGCTTTCCAGGCAGGATTTTGCACCCTGTTTATGCGGAATTTTATGAAGGCTCTACCTTTTGAGTTGGTGGAATCCGCCAGAATCGATGGTGTCAGTGAGTTCAGAATATTCTGGAATATTGTTCTGCCTTTGGTAAGACCGGCCCTGGCAGCATTGGCAGTACTCGTATTCACTTTCATCTGGAACGACTATTTTTGGGCAACAGTATTAGTTCAGGGAGACCATGCATTACCTGTGACGGCTGGCCTCAAAACGCTCAACGGCCAATGGATATCCCAATGGCAACTGGTATCAGCCGGTTCGATTGTGGCTGCGTTTCCACCGGTTATCCTATTCTTCCTGCTGCAAAAACACTTCATCGCAGGACTAACCCTGGGAGCAACCAAAGGATAGGAAACTTCTGAGAATGCATTGATAACGGGAGGGCGGGGCTACGTCCCCGCCGATAGGTTGTTGTTTATCGATGACAAACAACAATTGATAGATCCTAAACAATAGAAAAAACTGTAGGGTGGGTTAAGGAGCGATGCGACGAATCCACCAACCGAACAAATAAGAATGTTTAATAACACACTGTAATTAAAAAAGAGCAAATCGACTTCAGCATCAAATCACAACCCAGGAGCAACCATGGCAGGACTTGACTTCAAAAACATAAATAAATCCTTTGGAGACGCGCATGTCATTCATGACGTTAATTTTACGATCGATAACGGTGAGTTTGTTGTGTTTGTCGGTCCTTCCGGCTGCGGAAAATCCACCCTTTTGCGCCTGATAGCCGGACTGGACGAGATAACATCCGGTACTTTGCAAATCGACGGTGCTGATGTAACCAACGTTGAGCCCGCAGAACGGGGTGTCGCCATGGTTTTCCAATCCTATGCACTCTATCCTCATATGAACGTTTACGACAATATGGGATTCGGCCTTAAAATGAACAAAGTGCCTAAAGAGGAAATTGAGGAGCGGGTGCAAAAAGCCGCCAAGATTCTGGAATTGGATGCACTGCTGGACCGTAAACCAAAAACGCTGTCAGGAGGTCAAAGACAAAGAGTTGCCATCGGTCGATCGATCGTAAGGGAACCCAAAGTATTTTTATTGGATGAGCCGCTTTCCAACCTGGATGCTGAATTGCGTGTTCAAATGAGAATTGAGATAGCCAAACTGCATGAAAGTCTCAATTCTACAATGATCTACGTAACTCACGATCAGACCGAAGCCATGACCCTGGCTGACCGTATTGTGGTGTTGAGAGCGGGCAGAATTGAGCAGATCGGTTCACCCATTGAGTTATATGACAACCCCGATAATCAATTTGTAGGAGGTTTTATCGGGTCTCCTAAGATGAATTTTGTGGAAGGGATCGTTAAAGGCTCAAACGGAAACACGGTAAAAGTAGAACTACAGGTACTAAACAAAGTGGAAATCGAAGTTGAAGCCCGAAGTTCCGCCCCGGCAAATGGAGATACAGTTGAGGTTGGCTTAAGACCGGAGCATTTCGTGGAGCCCGGTGAATCAAAATTTGTATTAAAAGGACCGGTCGGGCTGGTGGAGCAAATGGGTGGGGTGTCTTACGTTTACATGGACACCGAAATCGGTAGAATGACTATCGAACATGCCGGTCATTCCGACCTCAAGTCCGGTGACAAAGCCGAAATCGGCATCGACACCTCCAGAGCTTTCCTCTTTGACAAGTCAGGTCTTAGGATTTAAATACTCCCCGGTGGATCCGCTATCGCTTGATCCACCCTACCTCCCCATCCTAATTAACAGTTAACTATTGAGAGTTGATTATTGATTATTCAAGAACTTGCAAAACTCCTTGTTTTTTCATTTTAATAACCAATTGATAATATTCAACTGTTAATGGCGTTGGATGGATAACTCGTTACCCATCATTTTGAACAATTGGCACTTTCAAAAAAGCAAGTTTTGTTTCCTGTAATTAATCCGGTTGATGGGCAACAAGTTGCCCATCCTACAAATAGATGACATTCAGCTTTATGCAACAAAATACCTAATTTTTCTTCCGGCCAAATTGATGGATAACTCGTTACCCATCAGTTTTTGTCTTCTCAGGTATCGTTGTTTGTTCAGTAATCAAACAATCAAAAACCTGTTATTCAAGATTTTCAATATCAGCCAAGTCCTGATGCCTTCCTACAGCTTTTTTGTTTTTCTTTAAATTTTCCAGGTCTATAAAAGATATCATAACTCCTTCTATTTCAGTCTCTATTCTGGATTCGAAACAAATATCAAAATCCACACCTTGAACCTCAGTTATCAAGTCTATGCGATTTGGTGGATGACCAAGTTGAATAATGTACCCGGGTTTAAGGAAATCCTCGGGTTTCAAATCCAATGACTGAAAACCAAATTCTTTTAAACTCTTAATTAGATTAACTGCATTTATTTCATTAATCCAAATCCATAGATCCAAGTCTTTGGTGTAACGAGGATGACCGTGAAACGCCACCGCATATCCTCCAACCACTAAATATTTGACATTATTCTGGTTTAATAACCGAATAAACTCTTTGAAATCCTGGTTGATTACCATATTTCCAGCTGATGTATTCGTTTCTGATGGATTCGAGTGTTTCTAGCCTTTCTGTATAGGATCTGGATTGCCAGAATTTAAAATCGTTTTCTGCTTGTTCGGCTTTAAATTTCTTAACGACTGAGCGATCTACTTTGGATTTCATGGTTTTCATCAGTGCTGATCTGTTTATTGTTTCTACCTTTGTAGCACAAAATCATTTTTTGATAAATGACTCCATTTTTTCGCCTTACTGGCATAGCCCAGGAGGAGCAGCTGATAGCCTCCAACCAGCGGTTGACACCGCTGGCTACTATATGTCATCCCTCCGGGATTTAATGAAATGGTTATGATGCCCACAAAATCTCAGTTTACAGAAATAAAAAAAAGGCCTTTTGGCGGATGCCAAAAGGCCTTTATCAACCAAGCCTCATTGAGGGAGTCGGGCATCAATGAGCCCGCTTTGCCAGAGTTTTAGTTTTTTAGTTTCCGTATTTCATTTGGAAAGACAAACCAACTGAACTTGTGTTGGTTGTTATGTTTGCACCAAGAGCCATACCCTGGGCCTGTT
>JAKSDL010000757.1 GCA_022360105.1 Pseudomonadota bacterium | reverse complement strand
GTATATTTACAATAATCTTCAATACCTTTGGCGTAAGGACTTCCGGCATCGGAAGTGGGACCTGTAATTGCCAGGGAAGAGCCAAGAACATATTCCTTCCCGGTTGTGCCTGCCGATGTCGCTCCTTCCTCACTGCTCTTTTCACAGGAAGCTGTCATAAACAGAATTAATGACAAAGAGCCAAGTATCGCTATAAGTTTTGCTATTTTCATTGGAACCTCCATTTTGTAATAAAGGCGTTGAAAATTGAGTCTGCTTTCGGAAAACAGACATTGTGAGAAAGATAAAGGTGTCACTAATATCGAAACGGCCATAACTTCACATACGAGCGGATGATTCGCCACCAGTTGGCAATTCCTCTTGGTTCAAACATCAAAAACAACACGATAACCAGCCCAAATGTCAAAGGGCGGAGTGCGGTGGCCAGGTTCAGACTGGAAGGTAAGTAATGGCCTGCCTCCTCGGCCAGTCTTTCTACCTGAAGTTCCAGTGTCTGAATGGCCAAAGGTCCCCAAAATGAGCCGTTCAGGGTACCCATTCCTCCCACAATCGCCATGGCCAGGTAGACGATGGAATGATGTAAGGTAAAAGACTCAAAACCAACACCGCGAAACAGATAAGCATGCAAGGCACCGGCAACTCCAGCCAGAAAACCCGCCAGGGCAAATGCGTAAACCTTGGTAAACCCTGGGTGCATGCCCATGGCATCCGCTGCCCTGTCGTTATCCCGCACGGCAACCAGACAACGCCCGTGCCGGGTTCGTAACAGGTTTCTGATTCCAAATCCAAACAGCACAATGATTATTAAAATGACATAATACCAAAACAGATAATGCTGCTGCCTGGATACTTTGCCTGCAAACCAGTAGACACGGGGAACAGAAATAGTCTGACCCTGGTTAAAAAAGGTTGAAAAATTTATCACCCATTGAAAGATGACCTGAAACGACAGGGTGGCCATCAACAGGTATAAATGTTTCAATCGCAACGCGGGCAAACCGACAAAAGCACCGAAGAGAGCCCCGACAAATCCCGCAACAAGAATCAGCACCAGCCATCCATGGGTGACCAGGCCATGATCAAAGCCGATAATATTGATGAATGCAGCAACAGTGTATGCTCCCACTCCTACAAATGCCGCATGGCCTATTGAAATCAAACCGGCGAATCCTGTCAACAGGTTCAAACCCAGCACAGCTATAATTGCAATCAGGATATTATCGATCACAAACATGTACTTGTTGCTCAACTGGAAAAACAAGGGCCAGGCAAACAGGCAAATCAAAAATACCGTAAATATACTTCGATCCAGATGGGTGGAAAAAATTCTCTGTTCTGATTTGTAGGATGTATAATAGTTTCCGGTTGCTAACCAACGATTTGCTGACATATTCTAAACCCTTTCAATCTCATGTGTTCCAAATAATCCGTGTGGTTTGAACAGCAAAATAACCAAAAGCAAAACATAGGGCAATACTTCTGCAGTACCATAAAGCCCCCAATTCCCGTCCAGATAACCACTGGCAAACTGTTGGATCAGGGCCATGATGATGCCGGCCAGGACTGCTCCTAAAATAGAGTCCAATCCTCCCAGGATCACCACTGGAAATACGGCGATGGCAAAAGAGTGCAAGGTGTCAAAATTCAACCCGGTGATATTGCCTATGATAGCTCCGGCTGCAGCTGCGGTTAATCCTGCAGTAGCCCAGGCTAATCCGAACACTCTTGGCACGGACACGCCGATCGACATCGATGCCAGTTGATCATCGGAGACAGCCCGCATGGAGATACCAATGGTGGATTTTTTAAAAAACCAGGAAAAGGCGCCGATCAAAATAATGGTAACGATAACCCCAACCAACTGCGTCCAGGAGATCGAGACGCCACCCACGGCAATGGGTTCCGGTGGAAAGAATTCGGGAAAGGAAAAATTCTCCGAACCAAAAGGAGTCAAATAGATAATGCCGTCCAAAATGGACATGAGGCCGATGGTTACCATAATTACAGAAATGATCGGTTCTCCTATCAGCTTTCGTAGAAATATCCTTTCTACGCTCATCGCCAGGAAGAAGGTAATGATCAGGCTTGCCACGAAAGACAGATAAATCGGAATACCAAGCCAGACTGTTAGCGAGTAGGTAATAAAGCACCCCGCGGCGATGATCTGGCCGTGCGCAATATTCAACACCCGACTCGATTTATATATCAACACGAATCCCAGGGCAGAAAGCGCATAGATAGACCCGACCACAATACCGCTAATCACAAGTTGAAAGAAATAACTCATCCCACCTCATTAATACATTGTAAAAAATTCAATTTCCGTTTCAACAATTGCTTTTTGACCGTCTTGATAGACAAACTCCGCCTCGACGTTTTTCCGGTGAATGGATTCATCAAAGAGGGTTGAAATGATGGCGTCATATTTTTCATTAACGTACTTCCGGCGTATCTTCCCGGTTTTTGTCAGTTCACCGTCATCTACATCCAGCAGTTTATAGAGCACTGCAAAGCGTTTGATCTGATAATGCTCTTTTTCAGCATTTCTGTTGAACTCGATCACCTGCTGACGCATCAATTCCTTCACTTCGGTTTTCTGGGACAGGTCCATAAAAGTGGTGTAGGAGATACCGCGGTCTTCGGCCCATTTACCTACAATCACGGGATCGATATTGACCAGGCAGGATACAAACTCTTTTTTGTCTCCCAGGATCAAGGCTTCCTTAATATAAGGACTGAATTTCAGCTTGTTTTCCAGAAACATGGGACTGAACATCTCCCCGTTATTATTGTGCATCACATCGGATAGCCGGTCGATCACCACCAGGTGACCGTCTTTATCGATATGGCCCGCATCCCCTGAATGAAGCCAGCCATCTGCGAAGTCTTCCTTTGTTTTGTCAGGTAGCTTGTAATAGCCTTTGCAGACGGAAGGCGATTTGGAAAGAATCTCACCTTTTTCGGATATCTTGCATTCGGTTTCCGGCAGAGGAAAACCAACGGTATCGGGTCGAACATCACCATCGCGATGCATATAAGCGATACCCACAATTTCTGTTTGACCGTAAATCTGCTTTAAATTAACACCGATGGCCTGGTAAAACGTGAACAACTCCGGTCCCAGGGCGGCACCGCCGGTGTAGGCTCTTCGTAAACGCAGCAGGCCTATTTGATTGATCAGCGGTCTTAAAACGAGATTGGTACCCAGCCAGGATTTCAGTCTTAACATTCCGGGCATCTTTTTACCGCTCATTTTGTAGGAAGCTGCCTGTTCACCGGTTTTAATGAAGTAATTATAAAACAATCGGTTCAAGCGGTAGGATTCATCTATTTTTAACCAGATTTGCGAACGGATGTTTTCATAGATCCTGGGAGCGCCAAACATAAAATGCGGACCGATCTCTTTTAGGTCGTCCATGGCTGTTTCCACGGATTCAGGGAAATTGATGGTAATTCCGGTGGCCATGGCCACACCAAAGGAATTCATCTGCTCTCCGATCCAGGCGAAGGGGAGGAAGGATAGATATTCGTCTGTTGATTCCAGGGGATCTATTTTGGAAAGCTGAAGGCCCATGTTGATATAATTTCTATGGGTCATCATGGATCCTTTTGAAAGCCCGGTGGTTCCGGATGTCAGGCATAAATGGCAAACATCGTCTGATGTTCCTTGATCAACAAACGATTCAAATTTACCCGGCTCTTTTTTAAAGGTCTCTTCGCCTGTTTTGTAAAGGTCATCAATAAACACAAACCAATCATCCGATCGATAACTCCTCATTCCCCTGGGGTCTTCATAAATGACTTTTTTGACTTTGGGGATGCGGTCCTTTATCTCCAGAATTTTGTCAACCTGCTCCTGGTCGTCACAGAAAACGTGGGTAACGTCGAGATATTCCAGCAGTTGGGCGATTTCATCGGGAAGAGTGGTCTGGTAGATGCCAACTGAAATGGCGCCTAAAGCCTGTGCCCCGATAGCTACAAACAGCATTTCCGGAATGTTGTCTCCGATCAGGGCTATTTTATCGTCCTCTTGCATGCCCAGCTCTGCTAGTCCCAAGGCCGTTTTGCGCACGAAATCGTAATACTCTTCCCAGGTATATGTCTTCCAGTAACCGAAATCTTTTTCCCTGAGGGCAACATTTTTTCCGGTTTTATTTACCCGCCAACGCAAAAGTTGAGGAATCGTAAATTCAACCAACCGGTCTTTGTTTTCCATAGGCTATGACTCTTCTCCAATGTAAGCTTCGATGACTTTGGGGTTGTTGGCCACTTCAAGCGGTTTGCCTGCTCCGATAAGCTCGCCAAAATCCAGGACGTAGATCTGGTCGGAAATATCCATGACCACACCCAGGTCGTGCTCGATTAGAACGACGGTGATGTCTCTTTCCTGCTGGATATCGACTATGAATCGGACCATGTCCTCTTTTTCCTCGATATTCATTCCGGCCATGGGTTCGTCAAGGAGCAGGATTTTTGGTCCCAGTGTTAGTGCTCTTGCAACCTCAACTCGTTTTTGAACCCCGTAACTGAGGTTGCCTACAGTCTTGTGCCGATACGGTTCCAGCTCCATAAAATCGATCACTTCTTCGACATAAGCCCTGTTTTCCGCTTCCAGTCTTGAGGCTTTCCCGAAGTAAATTAAGGCTTGAAGAAAATTATATTTTAGGTTCTGATGCCGGGCCAGCAGCAAATTATCCAGAACAGACATGCCGCCAAACAGCTCCAGGTTTTGAAACGCCCGGGCAATACCCAGCATGGACACCTGGTGGGGTGAAAAGTAGGCAAGTGAAAGCTGGTGTTCGCCAAAAAGGATATCACCGCTGGTGGGATGATAAAATCCTGAAATACAATTGAGCAGACTTGTTTTGCCGGCCCCGTTGGGACCGATGATGGAAGTGATTAACCCTTGTTCGATGGTCAAATTGACGTTGGATAGAGCCTTTAATCCGCCAAAGGTAAGTGTTACATTCGATATGGATAATAACGACATACAGTCCTTAAAAAAACAAATTATTGGACCAAACTAACTGTATTTCTTAGTGTTCTTTAGTGACACGAAAATTCGACCTATACCTACACTATAGGTCACCCGTATGTAAAGAAAATTTTTAAAAAAATAGGTTGCCGGTTGGAACGATTGTTCGATGAAAAAAAACGGTCGAATTTGTGATGGGCCTATAAGTGGAGAGGTAGACTAGAGAGGGTTAAAAAAGTGATTGAAAAAACTGGTTATTTGTTTCTTATTAAATTCAATAAAAAATTTTCAATTAATTTAAATTTTTGAAACTCTGAGCGACCGTTCGCACCATCGATGATGTTTCCTGGAAATTACGATAAACAGGAGGGAAATTAAGGAAAAGAACCGGAATTTTTCATCCGGTTTTAAAGTGTTGAACTTAATGAGGAACTTCACTTTGTTAAGTCCAACTTATTTTTAAAAAGATGCCATTCAATTGGAATATCAGCAACCTGTCAAGCAGGGTTTTCTGGCGGCAGTTACTTCATCCAGTCTTCTGCGTTTACTGTGCAAGGGGGCTGCGTGCAGTTGATCCGGATTTTCCATCCCCTCT
>JAKSDL010000720.1 GCA_022360105.1 Pseudomonadota bacterium | reverse complement strand
TTATTAGATTGCAGGATTGAAAGGGCCAGATAGTCGCTATGGCTGGGTTGAATGTTTATCGGCGATGATGGATGGCTATTGGCTTTTAGCGGTTAGCAGTTAGCAGGTGGGGGCAGTTATCGGATATCATTACATTTTAGATCGAAGATTTACGGTGGGAGTCGCAGTTTTGAGCTTTCAGCTGTCAGCAATCAGCGGTTAGCTTATTAGGAGTCGCTCTGCATTTTAGATTTATGAAGTAAGATTTTAGATTTACGGGTGGTGTTGCTTCGCAACATTTTCGGTTTTGAATGGTGGATTCGGCATTCTGCCTTAATCCACCCTATTCAATTATATTCCATTTTAGATCCTAGATTTACAGGTGGTGAAAGCTTCGCTTTTGTGCGAATTGAGTTTTGATTTCTAGAATAAGATTTCACCATGTTTGAGGGGATTTATAATCTCCAGTTTGTTGACAGCAAATCTTTCATTGCCATTGTATAATACAAACCCGTTTTGGCTTCTATCTCCTACCAGGTTCCTGAATTTATCAATACCCTTGGTAAATCCATCGGTGAAAGTAGCAGCGGATTTTATTTCGAATGGTATCAGTGTCCTCCCTTGTTTCAGGATGAGGTCAACTTCATTCCCATGAGTGTCCCTATAAAAAAACAAGTCAGGGCGTTTCCCGCGATTAAATTGATATTTCAGAATTTCTGAAATGATTAAGTTTTCATACAGGTTTCCTCTAAGCGGATCTCTTTGAGCTTGCTCCTCAGATTCGATACCCAGTAAATAAGAAGCCAACCCTACATCTGTAAAATAAATCTTAGGAGATTTAACCACTCGTTTTCTGATATTTTCAAAATAGGGAGGGAGTTCAAATACAACAAATGAGGCCTTAAGAGCCTCAATCCAGAACTTGATCGTAGTCGCCGAGACTCCGACATCATTGCTAAGTGATGTATAATTGATGATTTGACCGACCCTGCCTGCCAGTAATACCAAAAACTGTTGAAAAGGTCTCAAATCCCGCAAGTTTATAAGTGAACGCACATCCCTTTCCAGGTAGGTCTGTGTATACCCGGTGTAAAATCGAGACGGTTGCAGGTTTTCCTCGTAGAGCCTTGGATAAAAACCTCTGAAGACTAGCTCAAACGAATCCCATAACTCTGAATAGTTCCGTATTTCTTTAAAACTAAACGGAAGCAGGTTTAATACTGCAGTTCTACCGGCAAGTGATTGGCTAATCGATTGACTCAACTCCGGCTGATGACTACCTGTCAGTATAAATTTGACTTGAGAACCTGGTTTGTCGATAATTTCCTGAAGAAAAGACAGTATTTCCGGCAGTTTTTGTATTTCATCTAATATGCCTCCTTCCGGCATCCGATTCAAAAATGACCTGGGATCTCTCTGGGCAGCCAACCTAACATCAGGACTTTCCAGTGAAAAATATGGTACATCAGGATAAGTCATCCGGGCCAGGGTTGTTTTTCCCGATTGTCTGGGACCAAGTATCGTAACTACCGGATATTCTTTCCCAGCATTGATCAGCTCTTTTTCTATTTGTCGTTTAATCATGTCAGTATTTTAGCTGCTAGTGTGAAAATGTCAAATCTAACTTTGAATTTTCACAAAACTCTCTACAATGCTGATTCCAGGCAATCTACATCAGTGATTTTAGATATTAACAACGGTTATCAGACATTTTGAGCTTTCAGCTGTCAGCAATCAGCGGTTTGCTTATTAGGAGTCGCTCTGCATTTTAGATTTATGAAGTAAGATTTTAGATTTACGGGTGGTGTTGCTTCGCAACATTTTCGGTTTTGAATGGTGGATTCGGCATTCTGCCCTAATCCACTCTACGCAACTGCATTCCATTGTAGATCATAGAAAACTAGGACGGTTATCAGTATCGGA
>JAKSDL010000617.1 GCA_022360105.1 Pseudomonadota bacterium | reverse complement strand
GTGATATTGATATCCACGACGACTCTTGAATAGTCCGGGTTTCTGATGAGTACTACTTTTGGTTTATCGATTTTAACTTTGATATAGCCGTTAACCAGATAATGCTGGGTAATGAGCTGCATATCCTGGTTTACCTTTTGTACGTGGAAAACCCCCGACTCATTGGCCCAGGAAAAACAGTCTATTTCAGCAGAGGCAATGATTCTTTCTATATCTAAAGGCGGGTAAACCTTGGTTCCGGTAATATTTATATCGGTGAGAAAGACCTTGGGGGACTCTTTTATTTTGTAGACCAGTTTTACCGATGAATTATCGATATCAACGATTTCGTAATCGACCATGGTCTGCATATAACCACTTTTTTTGTATTCATCTGCAATGGCTTTCACATCGGCCTTGATCCGCTTCAGGTTTACCATATTATTAAGAAAAACCTTGATGACTCCTTTTATTTTTCCATCTGATAATAGCTCATTGCCCTGTATTTCGATCAAAGTGATCTTGGGCTTTTCTACAAGCTTGAAAATTAGTTTAAACTGTCTTTCAGTTACCGGTTCAATTTCGGTTTGGATATCATTGAAATGCCCGAGTCTGTACAAGGATTTGATGTCTTCCGAAATGGTTTGAGGAGAGAGTTTTTGTCCCTGTTGTGAACTGATCGTCGCGTAAATCAGACCTTTTTCTATAAGTTGGAGACCTTCCACCTGTATTGAAGCGATAGTGCCTTGATATCTAAAAGCTGAAGATTCGAGCGACTGCGCTCTCAATACTGTTGCCGTCCAGACAAAACAGATCGAGGCAAATATTATAGTTCTAGTTATATTTAATAAGATTGAACGTGAAACAATGGATTGCATAAACTGGCAGGAGGTTTCAGAAAAATTAAGATCTAGAGTAATTGCATATTGATTTGCATGAAACGAATGAAAAGGTAGACAACTGTCTCTTTTGTTAACGAAATTTTTTAAGGATCTATTTCGTTTTTTTTAATGTCCCTTCTTTTAAAGTTAATTGGAGATCTGCTGCTTGAGCCAGCTGAATGTTGTGGGTAACCAGAATCAGCGTTGCATTTTGATCACGACAAACCTGCTGAAGCAGGGATGCTATTTTCTCTCCTGTTTTTCCATCCAGGTTTCCGGTTGGCTCATCGGCTAGTATAATATCCGGCGAATTTAACAATGCCCTGGCAATGGCAATACGTTGCTGTTCTCCACCGGATAACTGCCCGGGTTTATGACTGGCTCGGTCTTTCAAACCGACTTGATCCAGCAAGCTTTCCGCTTTTTTTATGGACGGTTGTTTTGCCAAACCGGCTATCAAACCAGGGATCATAATGTTTTCCAGGGCGGAGAAATCGGGCAGTAGATGGTGGGCCTGAAATACAAAACCCACATTGTCACATCTCCAGGAAGACAGCCTGTCGGTATCAAAGTCAAAGATATTCTCGCCATTGAAATATATCTCACCTGTTGTCGGGTGATCCAACCCCCCCAACAAATGTAGTAGGGTGCTCTTCCCACTCCCGGAGCTGCCTACGATAGATACCGTTTGATTTGAAATAAATTCAGCTTCAATACCTTTTAGAACTTGAATTTCGTTCCCACTTCCATCCTCAAAGTATCGGCATAAATTTTTAATCTGAATGACTGTGCTCATGGAATAAATAAATTCAGGTATTTAGTCGTTTCTTAATCCTTGGACAGGATCAAGTTTAGAAGCTTTGCGAGATGGAAAGATGGTGACTATAAAACAGATCAGGAATGAAATCAATGCAATTAGTGAGATCTGCCAGATTTCCACGTGGACAGGAATGCGATTTCCCACGTAAACCCCTGCCGGGATCTCTATGATTTCAAATTTTGAAACTACCCAGCAGATTGCCAGGCCCAGGATCTCCCCAATGACAGTGCCGGTTAATCCAATGATGATTCCCTGCATCATAAAAATCTGGCGAATCGAACTGTCTTTGGCACCCATCGCTTTCAAAATCGCTATATCCTTGTTTTTTTCAATTACCAGCATGATCAGGGAGCTGATAATATTGAATGCAGCAATAAGAATTATCATGGTTAGAATTACGGCAAGTCCAAATTTTTCAATTTTGAACATTGCAAACAGATTGCGATTCTGATCGATCCAGGTGGTTATAATATAAGGAAAACCGATAGTTTCCTTTAACTTTTCCCTGTATGTATCCGCTTTACTTCTTTCTTCTACGCTAAGAGTTAATCCGCTGATTTTGTTGCCCATCTTAAATACTTTCTGAGCAACCCCTATATCTATCACAGTAAAATATTCATCTGCTGTCGGCATGCCGGATTCAAAAAAACCGACAATTTGGAATTTTTTGGCCCTTGGCATATCTCCCATGGGAGTGATTCTGGCCTCCAAAGACATAATAGTGACCCAATCACCAACATCTACACCCAGTTCCTTGGCCAGTTGAGACCCGACGATAATACCGGTGATTTTTCTATTGTCTTGTTCAGAGTGATAGGGAATCAACTTGTTTAGGATTTTTCTCTTTTCCTCTAAGTCACTTTTTGAAACCTGGGTGTTATCTCGTTTGCTTTCGAAAGATTCTGTTCTGACGAAAAACTCTATAGGAGTGACCCGAGGTTCCAGGTTAATATCGATACCTCTAATAAGCGTCAGCTTGGGCTTGTGGTTGCCCATAATAAATGCCTGATGCTGAGTAAAGGGAGCGTAGGCGTCAACTAAATCAGAGTTTTCAACCTTTTGTATCAAGGGGGTTTTGTTTTCCCACTTGAAACCATTAGGAGAGAGCGAATAGATAGTGAGATCTCCATTGACCCTTTGCAAGGCACCCTTTAGATCCCTTTCAAATCCATTCATCACAGACAGAGCCACAATCAGGGCCATAACACCAGTCGCAACCCCGATAATTGAAATTTTAGTGATAACAGATATAGAGCGATCTTTACGAGGACTTTTGAGATATCTCTTGGCAACAAAGGTTTCAAATCCCACTATCGTGCTCCTGTTTCAGCTTTGACTGGAATAATAAAATCGTTAGTTTTCCTGCAGATAAGATGATTAAGTACTATCTTCACTTCCAGGCGTCAAGGAGTTTTCCCCCAAATGCTTGATCCACGGGCTTCGATCGAACCTTAACTATGATGTTTATTTCATTCTGGTGGCTTTGAAGATTGGGAATGGCTATTGACTAATTGGGGAAGGTTTAAGATATTTTTATTTGTTGAACCAAAAAAGGCATAAAAACGTTATAAAATTACGTGTTACAAACAGGTTCAACAAAAACTGGAAGCGAGGTTGCTCCAAATTTTCCGGTTTTGATTCATTAGACTCTCGTTTTTTGGAAGTTAATCCACCAGACATCAAAAAAAACTATGATTGAAGTTAACCAACTAAGCAAGAAATACGGCAATTTTACTGCCGTTGATAACGTCTCTTTTTCGGTAGAAAAAGGAGAAATTCTTGGCTTTCTGGGACCAAACGGCGCTGGCAAGTCAACGACAATGAAAATGCTATCTTGTTTTATTACTCCAACCTCCGGAACGGCCAATATTTTTGGCAAAGATATCCTGGAGAATTCTTTGGAAGTAAGGCAGCATATCGGTTATCTTCCCGAAAGCGCGCCCAGCTATCAAAATATGACGGTACTTGAATTTCTGGAATTTATTGCTTCTGTTAGAGGATTTGAAGGAAGTGAAAAAGCAAATAGTATCGAGAAAATTATCGAAACCACATCCCTGGATAGTGCCCGATTTCAGACTATTGATACCCTTTCAAAAGGTTATAAGCAAAGGGTAGGCTTTGCCCAGGCCTTGATTCATGACCCTCCTGTACTGATCCTTGATGAGCCAACGGATGGGCTTGATCCAAACCAAAAAAAGGAAGTTCGGACGTTGATCAAGAAAATGTCCAAAGAAAAAGCAATCATCTTATCTACCCATATCCTGGAAGAGATGGAGGCGGTTTGCACAAGGGCAATCATTATTAACCAGGGAAGAATTGTTGCCAATGGTGCTCCTTCTGATCTGTTAAAAGAGTCATCAATGTATAATGTCCTGACACTTAATCTGCCGCAGGAACCCAATAACACACTGCTGGAAGCTATTAAACAACTTGAACACGTAGAGGGAATTGAAACCGACTCAGCATTCAATGACTCTTTCAAAGTGAGAGTTAAACCAAAGGAGAAGAAGGATATTCTCCCGGAGGTCAAGAACCTGCTAAACCAGCAAAGCATCGATTTCAATGAAATCTACCGTGAGAAAGGGTATATGGATGAAGTCTTTTGGAATTTAACCTTAGGTGGAAGGAGCTAGCATGACACAGGTAAAAGCACTGATAAAAAGAGAGTTGATGGAATACTTCTATTCTCCTGTTGCTTACGTTTTTATTGTAATATTTTTGCTGTCAACTGTAGGGACAACCTTCTTTATTGGAAATTTTTTCGACTCGAACCAAGCCAGCCTTGAAGTATTTTTTGTGTTTCATCCCTGGCTGTTCTTGTTTTTAATCCCGGCTGTGGGCATGGGATTATGGTCTGAAGAACGCAATTCCGGGACAATCGAGCTTCTCTTTACTTTGCCGGTAACGATGATTCAGGCTGTCATCAGCAAGTTTCTTGCCGGATGGTTTTTTATTGGGATCGCATTGCTACTGACCTTCCCGATCGTTTTAACTGTCTGGTATCTTGGAGATCCGGATAACGGAATGATCTTCACGAGTTACCTGGGAAGTTTTTTAATGGCAGGCGCCTACCTTTCTATAACCTGCGTTACATCTGCTTTGAGTCGTAACCAGGTGATCAGCTTTATTCTTAGCGTTATCGTTTGTTTTATTATGGTACTGTTGGGTTGGGGGGTATTCACAAATATACTGACCCAGGCATTTCCGGTTTGGTTGGTAGACATTATTTCGTCTTTTAGTTTTTCCAGCCATTTTACTTCCATTAACAGGGGTATTGTGGACAGCAGGGATTTAATCTTCTTTTTATCCATTATCATTGGTGGCCTGCTGATTAACGCAGTTATCCTTGATTCGAAAAAAGCTGTTTAGTTTTTCCGTGCATTCAAACACCATATCGATCAATTGAACATTGTAACTTTTGGAAAAAAATGACTGAGGAAAAGAAAAGCAAATTGAAATTTGGGTCCACGGCGACAAACATCCTTCTGATTATTATCATTGTTATTGCCGTCAACATTATTGCTGCAGGGGCTTTTTTCAGATTGGATATTACTGAAGAAAGCCTCTATACGCTGTCAGATGGGACAAAAAACATTGTAGAAGGCATTAAGACGCCTATTACAGTGAAATACTACTTTACAAAGAATCTGGAAGGGCTTCCTATAACCTACAAAACCTATGGGAAAAAAATCGATGAATTGCTTAATGAATATAAAAATCTGAATACTGAGATGATCACCTATGAGTCTTACGATCCCAAACCGGATTCCGATGAAGAGGAATGGGCTCAAAAATATGGTCTTTCCGGAATAGACCTGGGTACAGGTGAACGTCTATTCATGGGTATCGTCGTCATTCAGGAAGACAATGAACTGGGTATTCCGTTTATGCATCCAAGACGGGAACAGTTTTTGGAATATGATATCACCCAACTCATGTTGCAGGCCCACCAGGACAAAGAAAAAACAGTCGGCTTGATGAGCACGCTACCGGTGATGGGAAGCACACCGAATCGTTTTCAGCAGATGCAGGGGCAACGGCCTCAACCAAAGTGGGCGTTTATTACAGAGTTGGAGAACAGTTTTAACATAAAGGAAATACCCTCTGATGTTCACGATATTGATAAAAACATAGATATCTTATTGGTTATCCATCCTAAAAATCTAAGCGATACCACTCAATATGCAATTGATCAGTTTGTTTTAAGAGGCGGAGAACTGGTGCTTTTGGTTGATCCAAATGCCAGAATGGATCAGGCAGCTGCCATGGCAATGCAAATGGGACAGATGGGTGCTGCCAACAGCGATCTCAATAAACTTTTCCAGCATTGGGGCATCAAGTACGACTCTACCAAAATAATCGGAGATTTAAGTCACTCTACTAAGGTTAATGCCGGTGGGCAGATGGGTGTTATATCCTATGCTCTTTGGCACACCTTATCCGGGAATTCGTTTAATAAAGAACTTATCGCAACCAAAGAGTTGGAACAAATGCTTTTGATCGAACCTGGTGGATTTTCCATGGAGGAAAAAAGTCCCTTAAAACTGAACTCTCTCCTTCAAACATCAGAGAATTCAGGATTCATCAGCAGCTATATGACGCGTTTTGGTAATCCGGACTCGATTAATAAACAGGTTGCGGTTGATAAGGAAATTTATACCATGGCAGGAATTCTCACCGGAGAATTAACCTCTGCTTTTAGTCAACGACCAGCACCGCCGGCTCCCGAAGAAGGAGAGCAAGTCAAACCACCGGAAAATCCACTGCCACATGTTGCCAAAAGCGCAGCCAGTTCAAAAATTCTGCTGGTGACAGATGCGGATTTTCTTGCTGACACCTTTGCCGTGGATCGAATCAACTTATTTGGACAATCCATAGTGCAGCCTAAGAATGACAACGTCAATTTCATGGTGAACATGATCGAATTTTTGGGTGGAGCTGAAGCAATGATGCAGATCAGGTCACGGGGAAGGTTTTCAAGGCCTTTTACCAGGTTTGAGGAACTGCAAACGGTCGCTCAGGCCCAGTATCAGGAAGCAGAGGCTGAACTCTCGGCACAGTTGAAGGACGTTCAGGAAAAGCTTAGCAAACTGAAGGTTGAAGAAGGAACTAATAAAGTCGTGCTGACCAAAGAACAGATCGAAAAGATAAAGCAGTTCAGAGAAGAAGAAAAGAAAACCAAAGCAAATCTCCGTGAAATTCGCAAATTATTAAGACAGGATATCGAATTCGAAAAGACCAGTTTGACCCTGTTAAATTTGTTGGTTATACCTGTTTTGCTTACTATAATTGGATTGGTGCTTTACTACAGAAGAGTTAGAAGTCGTTCCAATTAACACGGTTTTAATCAAAAGGAGCCGCAATTTCAGGCTCCACTTTGGACTCAGTAATTATCTATTTACCGTCTACAAATAATTTGACTATTCAGGAAAATACTATGTCTAAACGAAATCTGGTTATTACCGCGGCAGTTCTGGTTTTACTGGCTTTAGTCAGTCAGTGGTTCGGTCGCTCTGGAAATAATATACAAGATGCAAAAATTGGCAATCCTATTCTTGCTTCCAGCCAAGTGGAGGCATTTGATGAAGTGATCATACAAAATTCGTCAGGGAAGATTACACTTCAGAAAAAGGACAACAGGTGGACCCTGGCAGAAAAAAACTCGTTTCCGGCTAATGTGGAAAAATTATTGGAATTGGCCGAAAAGCTGACCGGGTCCAAGGTAGGGTCTTTGGTGACTAAAGATGAGAAACGTCTGGGGTATTTCAAGGTGGTTTATTGGGACGATGCAGCGGCTAGTGCTGAAAGTTCGGGAACCCAGCTCACATTGAACAGTCAGGGACAAAAGATTTTCTCAATGATGGTAGGAAAACAAAGGCAATCAAAATCAGGCCAGCCCGATGGTGCTTATATAAGAATCGGGAATGATCCCATTGTCTATTTAATCAAGGAAAATTTGACCATGGAAGCAGATCCGGTTGAATGGATTCAAGCCTCTCTTTTCAAGCTGGATAAGAAAGAAGTAAACTCTGTGGTCCTCGAAACATCAGGAGATCGTATCAAACTGGAAAGAAAGGAAAAGGGAAAAAATATGGAATTGGCTGGATTAAAGGGCGGTCAAAAAACTGCTGAGTATGAGGTTTCCTCAATCCTTTCCGATCTTGAGAATTTTAAGTTTGATGATCTTGTTGCCAGAAGCCAGGCTCAGGAAAAAGCTCTGGAGTTGAAGTCGGTTGTTACTGTTTCTGTTTACGATTCTCCGGGTTTAAGTTTCAAAGTACTAAGCCAACCGTTAGTACAGAAAGCAGATGGCGAAGAGGAAGAGAAGTACTATATCAGCCTGGTTACGCCAAATGATCCCAAAGCTCAACAGAAATGGGGAGATGTTTACAATCTTGGCGAAAACTGGCTTTTTGAAATGGCAGACTGGAAAGCCAAACGCTGGGTAAAAGCACGAGAGGACTTTATTGAGGATAAAAAATAATTAAATAAGACTTTGCCGGCATCTCATGTCGGCAAAACGGATATGATAATTAATTCGGGAGTACTGTTTTAATGGCTCTCTGAAATGCTTTGTTATTACAAAACTCCTTCATCTTGCTTTGTCTCTGCAGACTCACTTCCTTTACCACTAACTTCTTTTGTCCCTCCTTAAACAGGTTAATAGCTTGTTGTGCAATTTTTATAACCGGCAGACCAGTTTTAAGTAGTTGGTTTTTTATAGTTTGGTCTCGAATGGTCTGAATTAGCTCCAGGTCTCTCCAGATGTTATTTAACTGTTCCGTGGAAATATAATGCAGGGCATTATCAGAGTCGGCGGGTAATGTACTTTTGGGAGCCGGTTTTATCTTTCTTCTTTCGGAAGCAGGCACACGTTGATCGATCAGGTATTCCCAATAGTTAAGAAACTGATCAATAACCCGTTGCCTGGTGACTCTTATCACCTTTTCCAGACACTCTCTGACTTTCGGTACAAAAGAATCACTTTCAAGGATATTTTGATACTCTTCATTTTGAAATTGGGCCTGACGGATTTTTTTGCCTTTTTCGTAATTTTCAAACGTTGCTTTGATTCTTAAGTCCTGTTTGAAGTTTTTAAAAAGACCGTCAATGATTTCCATAAGGAAAGCTTCAACTTCAAACAATCGTGATTCCGCTTCCAAGTCATAACTGGATTCCAGCTGACGCTCAATTACGTTGAGCTGTTCCGGTGAGATATACTTCATCATCAGCACTTTTTCTGAAGGAGTATATTTTCGGAAGCGTCCTCTTGCCCCCTGGCCCGGACTGATCTGTTCCTGTATCAGGTATTGCCAGTATTTGATAATTTCGTTCAGGTCCTTTTGGTACTTCCGCTTTTGCAGAGATATCAGATGGTTAATTTTCAATTCTTCAGTATCAATCTTCTTAAAAAACGGAACCGATGAGGACTTTAAAAAGAGAGATATATTGTTGACCAGCTTAATGCGCTCACGTTTTTCATAGACTTTTTCCGTTATGTGGGCACCGGACCCTCCTCGAACCTGCAACCGTTCTTTAAACATGGATTTAATATCCAGTAAAATACGACCATACGGGGAGTCTAATTGAAACTCATTTCGAGGCAGGCCGGGCAACAGCCTGGAAAAGCTTTCAATTTCCTGAGGTGTAATGTTGGCAGCCAGAAAGCAGACTGCGAAATCCCTATCCGATAGATAGGGATTGTGAAGTATTTTCTTAAACGTGTTGGCTTCCAGTGATTTGAATTGCTTGAGTTCGTTTGTGAAATTTCTCTGGACCAACCAGATTATGGTGTTGTCGCTTTCATGCGAGCTGTCTTGCTCATCCTGGGTTTTAATGAATTCCTTTAAAATGTGAATAAATACATCCTGAGCCCTTGGATATTCCTGAACCTCTTTTAAAAGCTCTGCCTGAAAATCCATCCTTACTTTCAGAACAGCCATGGCAGCTATTTTATCCGGTTCGAGTTTGCTTTCGAACTGGACTTTTAGCTTTTTCTCAAGAATCTCCAGTTCATTGCGTTTTGTTGCCAGTAGTTTATTGAAACTTTTT
>JAKSDL010000621.1 GCA_022360105.1 Pseudomonadota bacterium | reverse complement strand
TCGAATCCGCTCAGACCGGGCATCATGATGTCCAAAAGCAGCACATGCGGCTTTACTTCCTTGATATGTTCCAATGCCTCTTCACCCGAATAGAACTTGAATATTTCATAATCATCGATTAACGTCTCTGAAACCAGCTCACAAAGGGAGGGGTTATCATCGACGATCATGATTTTATAAAGTTCGGTCATTTGGAATTGTTGAAGAGAATTAGTGACTATCGTAAAAATCGATTTAAGCGCAATAAGACTAACTGCTTACTGAGAATATCAGGACTATTTTCGAAATTCAATTTTGTGTATGGTTTTAGAGCTGTAATTGAGTACCAATTTATCACAACCAAGGGCAAAATAAAGGAGAAATTTGAATAGGGGGCAGACCAGGGGGTAGGTCATTTAGTTAAGCGGATCAAGACTGATTGTCATCCTGAACCCAGTGAAGGATCTGTCAGAGCCATCGCTGAACCGCATCCGGCTTTGTGCCGGATAACGGAATTCAGCTTGAAGATTGACATGCCGCCAGCCCTCAGCTTTCAGTCTAAGACATTACAATGACAAGTAAAAACCGGCTGAAAGCTGATCGCTGAAAGCACTAAACTTCGAAGTACTAAGCTGCTTTCAAAGCTTTTATTGGTAAAGGTTAAATTGGTTTTTGTTCAGACGCTAATCAATGAAGCAGTTTTCAGGCAACTTCCTGCAAATATTTAGTGAGCTCTTCAGTTACATAATTCATATGGGTTTTTTCTTCATCAGCCATTTCCAGAAACAATGCCTTTGAATCCTCCTTATCCGCTTTGTTGGCCAATCTTACATATAGATCGAAGGACTGGGCCTCGATGGCTAGACTCAGGCTGTAAATATCTTGGATATTTTTCATCTGCGATACGATGGCAAACGGTGATTTTTTGTTGAGATCACCACCTTCAATCACATCTCCATGGACATTCAGGGCAGATTCTACATCGAATGTTCCTCCTTGTGTTACTTCAAATCCTTTTTTTAAGTTTTCTTTATGGAGGTCTTCATACCCGGCCAGTTGTTTGTAGACAGCCCG
>JAKSDL010000269.1 GCA_022360105.1 Pseudomonadota bacterium | reverse complement strand
CTGAACACTTTTTAAGTGTTTTGTCGCTGACTCTTTCTCAAAGAAATCAGTAAGTTTTCTCCCAGCTATATTCTTGGGTTTGCCTTGCAGTTGTTTGGCAAATACCGAATTAATGAAGACAAAATTGCCTTTGTGATCCAATGAATAAATAGGCTGCGCTATCACCTTCAGCAGGGTACCATATTGCTTCTTTACCTGTTCATGTTTCTTCGATGTAGTCCAAAACCATGAAAATACAAGAAGCAAAAGAATCAATACGATAAAAACGAGAGCATAATTTCTCCTGACAGTCTTTTCAGTATTGGAAAAAACACTGGAGGGTACAAAGGTCAGTATTTTCCAGGAATAGGCTTTCTCATCAATGGTTCTGTTACTGGCATCAAAGGCTTTGCCTGATCCGCTGCTGGACACCTGACCTTTTTCCAACAGATAGACCGTTTTATGGGTGAATAAACCCTTTTTTGTATAAAACTGTCCCGATTCTTTCCGATTGACCTGTTGCCAGGCTTCTGGAAATTCAGATTTAAATGTATGGATATCCCCATCGAATAATTCTTCCATAAACCCCCATTCCTTTTGACGCGTTGGACCTTTTAGCCAGTAACCGTCAGCATTTAAAAGTAAGCATCTTCCATGGGAGCTAATGGTTGTAGTTTCAAAGTTATTTAAGATCCGGGCACCGAAATAGTTGATCAGCACGATTCCCTTGCTATGACCGGAATGATCAAAAACGGGAGTGGCAAATCGGATCATGGGTTTGGCATAGCGGTTGTTTTTTCCAATTCTCCAAATATTGTTAAACACCGGATTTCTGGGATCGATCTTATCAGAAATGGGACGCTCTATTTTGCCCCGTTCTATGTTTAAATCGAACGGGGAGATGTAAACTTCACCCTTTTTGATTTTCAATGCATCACGAAAATAGTAGCGATTTGCTTTGTTTTGCAGCTGTTTTTGAGGAACGATAGAGGGATTTCCTTCATTAAAATTGATTCGCACTACTTCCATTCCAAATTCATTAAGAAACCTGAGCTGATCATAAGACTGTTTTCTTTTGGAAATAGTCAGATATTCCAGTTCCAACTCCTCCCGTTTGAGACCTTCTTCATCAGGTGTCCATTTGTGTTCTAAACGGTCGGAGAGAATAGTAAGATCCGATACAATCGATTTAATGTCTAATTTTAGGGTCGCAAGCGCAAGGTTGATAACATCTTTTTCCCTGTTTTCAATTATTTTTCTTTCGAATTGAATATCATTGTAATACACCAGAGTGATGGTTGCGCCGATCAATGTTGCTGATGGAAGGAAAAAAATCAAAAACGTTCTGATGAGCAGTTTCAGGTTAAAAATCTCCAGCGAAACATGCGACTCATTTTTAATCATAGGAATCTTGTTACGACAATCAATGAAGGATGTGCGAAGTAAAAAATAAGACCTGTTTATCGAAATCAATGGTAACAGAAAAACGCTGGTCATTGAACAAATTCTTTGTTACCGCCTTGATGTGATCATGTTTTTTTCTATCCAAAACCTTATATAATCATAGCCATAAAGGTTTGGAAAAATGAAGACCGGTAGGCAATGCAAAAGAGGTATCTGATTCCAGCTGATTATAACTATCTGGATTAAAAAAGATTTACTAGTGTTGAAAAATAACTGATTGTTTGAATTATCCGCTATTTTTATAGACTTCGACCTTAGAGTGACAAAGCCTGTTTTGCCAGTTTGACGGTACCCTTGGTGCCCAGTTTTTGTTCAAGGAAAAGCATTTTCCTCAAACCGGTGAAATACGGCTCAGCGATGTTTCTTCTCATACCCAGCATGGCTCTTTCCAGGTTTTTATATGAAGCAAGCTTGTAAGCCACCCAAATGGCGAAGCCTTCTATTAGTTCAAGGGATTGATTCGGAGGACAGTTCAGTCTTTGCCAGTAGTGGGTCAACTCGTGAGCCAGGGTGATCAGAGACTGGTCGGAGGGAATTCCGTTCAGAATATAGATAGCTTCTTCTCCGGGCGTTCTTAGGTACAACCCCCAAGTGCCGGTAGGACAACCCAGTGTTTGTAAATACCTTGTATCGACAACTTTTAACCTGGGATGTTCCTTAAGCTTCATTTTGAGTTTTCGTTTAAAGAATTTAAGTGTCAATTCGTACATGGGAATCAATTGCCGAGGGGTGATCAAAGCAATGGAATGGCAGGTATTGCAAATGATTCTGCCATCTGTCAGTTTGCGATGTTTGGGTCCGCAAGGCAAAAAGCAGCTGGAACAAGGAGCAGTGCGAAAACAACTTTTGCAAAAACTGACACCGTCTTCCGGAAAGGTAATGGCTTCTGTCAGAGGCTTGTTGCAGATGAAACAGAGGTCAAGACGCCAACTGTTCGATTTTGGTAGGACTAATTTCAATTGGATAATCCATTATCAAAGTCTTCAATTTCAATTTTTTGGATTCATAAATCCAATTGTACTAAACCTGAACGTTGCTTTAAACAGGTTTTTTATTCAACTGTTTTCAAGATTAAAAGTAAGGGTAAACGTTGCTCCCTGGTTTATTCCTTTACTTTCAGCGGCAATGCTTCCATTCATTTCCCGGATATCGTTAGCACAGGAGTGTAACCCAAATCCTCTACCCTCTTCTTTTGTCGAGTATCCATGCTGAAAGATTTTTGTTTTTAAACTGTTATCAAAGCCGGTTCCATTATCAGCAAAGGATAAGATGACTTTGTTGTTCTGATGTCGAGTTTGCAAAGTAATTAGTCTCTGGTCAGGATCGTTTTTCAGTACGGCATCCTTGGCGTTAAGATACAGGTTGATCAAAATGTGTAACAATTTAATGCTGTGACCACTGATCTCAGGAACTTCATTGATCTCATTGATGATCTTTATTTTATGTTTTGAAATAGAATCTTTTTGAATCAACAGCATCTGTTCAATGGCAGTTGTCAGGTCAATTCTTTCCTGAAAAGCAGGTCCGGAAGCGTACTGTTGTTGGGCTGATATGATTTCTTTGATAACCTTGATCTGGTCCTCAAGCCGATCCAGGGTCAATTGCATTTCCTCTTTTGCGTCGATCACCGAATTGCAGAGCAAGGCATAGAATTCGACCATCTTCTGCCCTTTACTCTCGGGATTCTTAAAAAACTCAGGATCATGCCTGTTTTCAGCAAACAGTTTGTTTGCCTTGTTCATGCCTTCCACATTAATGTTACCGGCAATATCCCTGAGAGTGTCCGCATTGATATTAACCGAGTTCAGCACATTGCCGACGTTGTGAAGCACATTGCTGGCAATATCAGCCATTCCCGATCTTCTGGCTGCTGTTATTAGTTCCTGCTGAGCTTTTCGCAGCGATTCAGTGCGTTCCTGTACCATGTTTTCCAAATTCTGGGTGTATTCGGTTATCTGTTTTTTGGAGGCTGCAATAGTACTAACCATTTCATTGAAGCTGCGAGCCATGTAACCTATTTCGTCCTCCGCATCATTTGCCGGAATTTTTTTATAGTTGCCTATTGTAGCCTCTTTAAGTCCTGCGATTATGCTATTGATCGGCCGAGTGAGTGATCCTTTCATGAACAGCGGTTGTCCGATTATCAATACAATTAAGACCAAGACAAGTAGATACAGGATGTAAAGGCAAGTGTCGTGGATGTACCGGCGATAAGCCAGATAATCAAAACCAACTTCGTAAGTCACGTCTTTGGTTTTGTCATGATAAAACAACGCGTAGTAATTGTAGGTCCTTGTCTCGTTTTGCCTGATAAAATAGTCTGTATTAGTCGGGTCTGCATTCTTGAAGGTAATGTGTTGATTTGTCGTTTTTGATGTTGAAAAGTCAGGGTCTGCTTCTTTTTTACTGTAAAGAAGCTTGGTGATTCCCGTTTTTTTGTGGGATGAGTGGATGTATGCCAAATCGGCTGTTCTGGCATCATCAGAATGAACAGCAAGTTTGGCGTTACTCAGTTTGCTGACGTAGTAAGCCTGGTCACTGAGTTCTAAAAGGGCATAACTGAAGATGATCAGCAATATCATATATGTTGTAAAACTAACGCTTAAAATCTTCGCAAGAAAACTGACCCGTTCTTTTGTCGTATTCAGGTAAAGGATGAAGACCACAAACCAACCATGAATATTTATGACACTATAGATCAACTGAAATGAATCTTTAGTTATCAATTGATTCATATACAGGGCGTTGGCTATGGCTGGTGCAAAGGTCAAAAGCACAAACCCCAGCACAAAATAGCTAAGGCTTTTTTTAACTTTTTGATCTGCCAACCCTACTCGCCAGATTCCCAGAGGCAGGATTGAAATGATGACCAGTAAAACGACAAGAGAAACGAATCCCTCAAAGGCACCGGTTGAAAAGTTCCAGAATTGACCTTCCGCTCGAAAAACAATGTGCCTGTTAAAGGTTTCAAGACTCCAGGCAATGGACGTTGTAAAGGAGATCATATAGTAGAATCCCAAAAGTCTTCTGGGAATCTTGCTGTTCGTCATTCCGGAGAAATAAAGCAGAAACTGAATAATATGAGCGACACTTAAAAATGCGAAAATCAGCACAAACCAGTCATGATAAGCCGCCCAGGGACTGTAAATAGAAAAACCAATGAAATAGGAGAGGTTCAGTCCACAAAAAAAGAGAAATGCCAGGCTTAGATGGAAGGTCGATTTTGATTTCTTTGGGATCCTAAAAAGAAAGAGCCCTAACACGATCGTAAAAATAATCGAGATGAATATCGTCGTCGAAACAAAATTAAAATAAAGAGATAGCTGAGTCATTGTCGAACAAAATTTTTACAGACGTACGTTTGCCGGGCTCTTATTATATATCAAACAGGTAGTTCAAGCAATTTTGTTGTTTGTTTCAAACTGTTCAGTGTTGGCGTGATGATATAAGCTCCTGCCGACTTATTTTCCAAGTGTAAAAATCGTAAGCTAAAATAGGTTTCTAGTCACCTCCTTTTTTAAAATCAAAGAAATAGGTTTTTTTACTTCCATCAATCACCAACTGTCAGGATATCAGACGATTTTTTTTAGAAGGTTTTAATCATCCCTGGTTCCGAAACCGGTGAATTGATGCGTCCATTGCTTGACATGTTCCGGTCCGATTGGCTAACGTCCCGAAAAAGATCGATTTCCCCGGCGATGAGAAACATTTTTGATAGGAAGGTATGATGAGGTACAAACGCAGATTAATTGGCCTGCTGGCAACGATTGTTGCTTTGTCTCTTATTTTTGTTTTACTGGGATTAAAAAATGACAATCCGCGAGCAAGGAAGAAAAGAAAAAGTCCGATGTATATGGGGCAGCCCGTTAAGACAGTGCGTAGCGAATCTGTTTTATCTCTGAAAAAAGGAAAGATTGTTTTGCCCTCAGTATTGCAGGGAGACATGGTTGAACATGAGATTACGCTTAAAAACTGGATGAAGGGCCCCCTTCAACTTAAAAAGATGAAAAGCTGCTGTGGTTTTATGTTGAAACAATATCCAAGACAGCTATCGGAAAACGAATCCGGTGAAATCTCGCTGCTGGTGGTTACGGACAGATATGGAGGAGAAACGATAACCGGCATGATCACTGCGGAAACAAACGATAAAGAACATCCGAAGTTAAAATTCGACATTGCCTTAACCGTGGAAAAGTTCGTTACCATCAGTCAATTCACCATCGATTTGAAGGGGACCAAAAAAGATAAATTAACGGGAACAACCCTTATCAGTCCTATCGATAAATACCCTTTCAAAATCACCGGTTTGAAACCGAAAAAAGGGTATTTTTTCGATTACTCATACAAACCTTTAGCTAAGGGGAAAAAGACGGAATATCTGATCACGGTTAAGAACAAAATCAACAAACCTGTGATTTACAGAGATGTTCTGTTTATCGGGACAGACCATCCGGATCGTCCCGAACTTAAAATCAGGGTGAATGGAAATGTTACCGATTAGATCAAAGGATTGAAGTTAGTTTTCGGCTTTTTCGTAGATGTCGAGGTTCACCTTGACTCCACTGGTTTTTATAATCAAAAGAGTGCTGGGAGTAATGAATTTGGCCCGATGGCTGATGATCTTGCCATAATAGTCTTCTTCCCAGTAAAACTCCCCCTTTTCATTATCAAAGGTAAACGCCTGTGAAGGTTGGTGGATACGGTCTTCAGTTGCGAATGAAAATGATCCGTTTTCATTGATTTCCAGTTGAAACGAATCGTGCCTTCGTTTCCAGTCATCCACACTGTGCCAATCACCTTTCCAGAAATCAGCCTGGTCGGCATCGCCCGTCTGCACTATTTGCTCCAAGTTTTCCAGATCTTCGATATACTCAATATTCATGTTGTAGATTTTTTTCTTGATCTCCTCAATGTCAGCGTATTCAACACTCTCCTGTTCCAGATATTGACCAGTTCCGGTACCATGCTGATCGGCGGAGTGCTCGGGCTTTGAACCGTGATCTGAATTTTCAGGACCAATAACTTGTTGCGATTTTACGGGCTGAAGGGATGGTGATTGATTTTGAGGGGGAATTGCATCGCTCAAGGAACCATCCGATGGATTTGATCGAGATTTGTGTTCCGAAGGTTGTGATATTTTTTCAATTCTGACTGGTGTTTCCGAATCTGAATCTGAAGAGAGGTAAAGTATAAATTCGACAATAAAGGCCACGTAGATGACCCCAACGACAATCAGAATTTTGCGCTTCATTGTTTCTATAGCTTCTTTCAAACAGGAACTGAATTGATGACCATTCAGCTCAATTATTTAACCGGCAAGGATTGATGTAAAGTGAGTGAGCGGTCGCTTGGAATGAATCTTCGCCGGTTGCTGATCTTTGGAGGTAGACCTACCTGTTACAATTAAAAATATTTTAAATGGAGCCTTAAGATACGCAGTTACCGATAGGTATCCTGGAGAACCATTTCGTCCCAAATCAGATTTGCCAGGATGCTTGATCCCGGGTCTGTTGGATGAAGTCCGTCACTTTTTACGTGAGATGGCGAAATATTTGACCTGGGATCAATTAAGTACGCCCCACCCGGACCGTAAACGTTTAAGCTTGCAGAACCGAACACGCCCGGATACACACTTGCGAAGCAGTAGTCGATAGCTTCATTCTTTGGTGCTTCATCATTAGTGAGGTAATAATAACCGAGCCAGATGTTATCATCCACACCATCTACATACATGTCTTCCAGTACTATCTCCATTTGATCCGCCACATAATCGATCAAATTGATACATGCCGTAGTTAAAGGATCGGATTCACAATCCGCACTGCCCCTTAAAATGTCGTTACCGCCACCATTGGAGATAACAGTCTTGAGACTTGATTGGCCGCTAATGGCTTTATCATACTGGTTTAAAATTCCCGCAATTTTTTCACCACTCACGGATCTGTCTTTATACATTTTCCCCGAGAGATCTCTTAACACCTGCTGGATTTCCCCCGATAAATCGAAAATTGAATCACCGATGATCTGAACGTCGTATTCATCAGCCCTGGGATCGTTAAAATCCGCCTTGCACGCTCCAAAGAAGACTGCAATCGACAAACTGATCAGCAGTGCCAGTAGATTACCCTGTAGTTTCATACCTTGACCTCCTACATTGGTTGTTAATGATAAGAAATTGAACATGGCGGCCTACCTCCCTTAACTTCTTCATGCGAATTATTTCACATGCTCTTTCCAAACTATAATAAACCCCATGTTCATCAAGCCTCGCAAGCTGATCCGGATTGAACATTCAATCGGAAAATTGAGGTTTTATAATCGCTTATCTGAGCCCGGGGCGAATGTCAAGGATCTGCTTCAAACGTAATAACCCGATAAAAGGGACTATGAATCGTAAATTCAGGGCAGGGCAACTCGTTTCGCTCCATTGCTGTTTTTTGCAAATAACGGCATCGAAGCTACTTGCAAGCTGCTAAATGCTGAAAGCTTTTTTGACTAATTGAATGTCTGGTTGGAGAGAAATAAATCGATATCCTTTAATAAAGAGCTGGAAAGCTGTTTGATACCTGTGTTGAATGCTTTGATAATGTCCGGGACCTGATTCGATTTTGTAAGCACCCGGATGTTGTACAATTTGTACCAATTGTAACCGGAAGTAGAGTTTTTGGTTAAACTGGCAAGAACCACCATGTTGCTGGAGTGAACTTGTTTTTCACGGTTATGCGCAAATTCCTGGAATTCCAGTTTAAGCAGAAGCGAGTTTCTGATTCGCACTTTTCGATCGGATACATTGAACCGGTTTGCGTACAGGAATTTTTTGTTCAGGTAATTCTGAATCATTGTTGCGGGTGGAGCTCCCCATTTTTGGTAATTATAGAATTGAATTTCTCCACCACTCAGTTTAACGACGAGGTTCTCGCTATTGTATGGAGGAATCAGGACAATTTCTGCCAGATTTATAAAAACCGGGTGTTTTGGAGACTCATTTTGTGCTTCAGCCGAAGGAACGGGGATTTCCAGCAAAAAATAGTGTGTTGGCGGTGGTGGAGGAACTGAACAGCCAACCATAAATAAAATGCACGAGACAAAAATGGTAATAAACAATTTACGGTTATATAAAGCTTCGATATTCCTCCGTTTGAGTTGTCGTGTCATCCCGAACTTGATCCGGCATCCAAAACCAGCTTGCCAATATCGATTGTTTAGATTTCGGGCCAAGTCCGAAATGACGTTGATAAGATCATGTCGGCTGCGACAATGTTGAAAACTTTTAAATGACATATTAAATGATTGCTTTAAATTTTGAGCTTCCGCTTGATTTTCCCTATTTAGGCTGCACCCCTTGATCAGGTCTGCTCAGTATCAATGGTGACGCTCTTGTTCTCAGGTCCCCGGCGACTTTGTTAAGGTTGTTTGCCAAATCCTGGATGTCATGCAGTGTGGTTTCCATTTCAGTCATGATGTCGGCAAAGTTTGTTTCGGTTAACTGGGAATCGATATTGGTCATCAATTTATCCGTACTTTCCAACGTTTGTCCCAGTCCGGCCACCAGTTGCTTTTCGTTTATCGCTTTGGATATTTGGTTGAGGTTGCTGATCAGTTTTCGGGATTCAACCAACAGATTATCAACTTTACCCTCCCTGTTGGCGAGAAACTGGTTGCTTGTATTGACCAGTTCCTGAATTTGACTGGCGACACCGTTAAGTTCACTGGAAAGAATTTGTACTTCTCTGAAAAGATTGGGAATGGTCTCAGGTTGCTGTGCTATTGCACGGGTTATTATTCTGATATCCCCAAGAATGTGATTAATGTGTTCAGACCCTTGCAACAGATTACGAATATCGAGAATCGTCAGGTTGATATTTTGCAGAATAGGGCCCAAAGACTCCTGAGCCGTGGAAAGTGTCGACTTTTGAGTAGCTATAACGGGATATTTTTGCCCGTCTTTCGCCGAAAGTATGGGAGTATTTTGTTTGCCACCGGTAATTTCAATGTACTGAATTCCAGTTATACCCCGAGAGGTAAGGATTGCTTTTGAGTCTTCTTTGATTGGACTTCCTTTGTCAATTTGCAGCCGGAGTTCAACCTGGTCTGAATTATGAGGGTCAATGCGGATATTTTCAACCAGCCCAATGGTAACGCCTTTGTACTTCACGGTTGCATTATCCGGTAATCCGGAAACAGATTCAGTTAGATAAACCAGATAAACATCGGTTTCCTGATTTATTTGCCTTCCACCAAGCCAAACGACAAAAAAGACGAGCGTCATCGAAAGGGTGACGACGAATAGTCCGATTAAGACGTGTTTGGCTTTTGGAGTCATCTCTTAGATTGAAGTAACAGCGTAGCTAGATCTTGTATAAACTATTATAACTTAAAGGGAAATCATCTAATTGCTCTAAGGTTTATGCGAGTTGATGATCAATATTTATAAGCCAATGCAAAATCCATAGTACTTTTTGCTCGGAAACGATCAAAATTATCAGCTCGAAAATCCCAGTCACTCAATTATAGCAATATCTTGAGCGAAAATGTTATTTAAAATTAATCAAAATGCTTTGTTTAGACCATTGTGTCTCCCTTAAATTCAACAAAATCAATTGATCACAGGGGTTGCAGGGCCGTTACCTTGGCGTGATTCTGGCATTTGCTTTGGCAAATCAAATGATTGGGAACAATCATTCAAACATTGTTGTTTATAACCTATTAACACACATTTGTGGAGCAATTACTCAAGATCGGAAGAGAACATGGAAGACCATCTCTTCGACAGACCGGTAACGGGTGACAATGCCATGCGGTCTCGGCTTTGCCTGGCATGGATTAGGGGGTTGGTACATTTTCAGAAAACCCTAAAATGTGTGTATTAAGAACTTTCGGCAGTGATCCCATGCAACTGACTCTACCTGAAGATGTGAATTTAAGCACTATCCCGGGAATTGTTTCTGAGGTGGATAAGCTATTAAAAACCCCCGCGGGCGGGGATCTGTTCGTTGATTTTTCCATGGTCCGGCAATTCAATATGTCTGGTTTTGGCATGTTGTTGCGATTGCAAAAGCGCTGTAAAAGCATGGGAATCTCTGTTGAATTCCTCAATATAAGCGAAGATTTGAGCCAACTTTATGCTTTTGCCAATTTTGACGAAGCCGTTGACCAGAAAACAAAAAGACCTGAAGTTCGTGGATTTTTCGAAAAGATTGGAAGAAATGTGGTTTGGTATCTTCGGGATTTTTTGGAAATCATGGAATTTCTGGGCAGAATCTATTCGCAATTGCTTAAGGAGCTTTTTCTACCCAAGCGTATTCTTTGGAAAGATACACTGTATTACATTGAAATGACGGGTGTAAACGCCATACCAATCGTAGGATTGATCTCTTTTCTTTTAGGGATGATTATTGCTTTTCAAGCATCCGATCAACTGGCTTACTTCGGGGCAAACATCTTTGTCGTCGAACTTGTATCCCTTTCCATGACCAGGGAGCTGGCCCCGTTGATAACCGCGATTATTGTTGCGGGACGCTCCGGTTCTGCGTTTACTGCGGAAATCGGCACCATGAAGGTGTCCGAAGAAATTGATGCTATGACAGTAATGGGCTTGAATCTTACAAACTACCTGATTTCTCCCAAGTTCTGGGCATTGCTGATCTCCCTGCCATTGCTTGCTTTCTGGGCGGACATTACCAGTTTGATTGGTGGTGCCTTGATTGCAGACCTCAAGTTAGATGTTTCCTATTTTCATTTTATAGCTCGCTTGCAGGAAAAACTGGCAATAAGACATGTTCTGCTGGGTATTGGCAAATGCTATGTTTTTGCCGCCATTATTGCTTTTGTCGGATGCTATCGGGGGTTCAAGGTTTCTAGTGGAGCAGCCAGTGTAGGCCGGCAAACAACATCCTCAGTTGTTACCTCAATCTTTTTTGTTATCATCGCTGATGCAGGGCTTTCGGTAATCTTTACTATCCTGGATATTTGATATGGAAGCAGAAAGGGTGATTGACGTCTCAAATCTTACCACTCACTACGGAACACGGCTGGTTCATGAGGGAATCAGCTTTCATGTCAACCAGGGTGAAATTTTCGTCATTCTGGGAGGAAGCGGTTCGGGAAAAAGTACCTTGCTGCGACACCTTAGCGGATTGTTGATTCCCACTGCCGGGAGAATCATAATTGACGGTATGGAGATTACCGGATCAGACACTATTGATCCGGAGAAAACGATATTCAGCACGGGCGTGATGTTTCAGTCCGGAGCCCTGTTTAATTCGTTGTCGTTGCTGGAAAACGTTGCGCTGCCAATCAGGAAATTCACCAAGATTGATAAACAAACCATCTGGGAGATCTCCCGCATCAAACTGGGAATGGTTGGACTAAGCGGATTCGAAAGCTACTATCCCCATCAAATCAGCGGAGGAATGAAAAAGCGGGTAGGTGTGGCCAGAGCCATGGCACTTGATCCTAAAATTCTGTTTCTGGATGAGCCCAGTGCGGGGCTTGATCCTATCAGTGCGGATGATTTGGACGATCTCATCCTGGAGCTTAATCATAAGTTGGGGATTACTTTTGTGGTGGTGACACATGAATTAGCGAGTATCTACAAAATTGCTGACAGGGCCATCATGCTGGGATGGGGGAGAATCAGTGCAGAAGGGCATCCTCAAGAGTTAAAACATTCGGAAAAAAACTGGGTATCCGATTTTTTCAATCGTAAAGGAAAGCACAGCCGAACCGTACAAAAAAGCTCCGTTGCCAAAAAAGATGTACCCAAAGGCTGGATGCCATAACACCTTGGTTCGGTTTGAATATGTACTCTTCAAAACTGTAGCAGTCATTGCAGATCCTAAGGGGTTGGTAGATCGAAAATCTCACCAAATGCGAATAAGAGATTTTGATTTTATTGCCAAAAAAGATCAGTGAGTATGCCGGTAACATTCTACTTTTTCTGGCTTTTTTGAATGTTCACTATTTTTGTGGTATTATGTTCTCAAATCATAATCATTATCTAATCGAGTTGAGCATCTGAATTCACAAAAAGAGAGGAATAAACAAGATGAAAACAAACTGCTGGGAATTTAAAAAGTGCGGACGGCATCAATATGGAGACAAAGTAAGTGAATTAGGCGTTTGTCCGGCTGCTTCCGATGAAAGCTGTAACGGCATCAATAACGGTAAAAATGCCGGAAGGTATTGCTGGAAAGTCGCTGGTACACTTTGCGGGGGAGAAGTACAAGGTGAATTTGCCATGAAGGCAATGAATTGTGCAAAGTGTGATTTTTATTTAAGTGTAAGGGACGAAGAAGGGGAATCGTTTCAATTGCAATGAGGAGTTTGGTACAGCAGGGACGACTGTAATTTTATTTGCTCAAAGCCCATTCTCGGGCTTCTTCAAAGGTATCAAACACCCGGACCATATCCTTGTCATACATTTCCTTAAAGAACTCAATTGTCCAGATGTTGATCGTTCTCTCCGTCACCAGGGCAATTTTGCCTAATTGTAACCCCTCATAAATCTGATCAATATCTTTGACGGCTGCTTCAACCATTTCCAACTCTACAGTTGAAAGATCGGCTGTTGTTGCTATCCAGATGACCGGCTTGCCCGAATAGTATTCTTCTGCTTTGAGTAGATCAGCAGAGGCCCTGATGACAACATCGGCAGAGATCAAACCTTCCAGCTTGACTTCCATGTAGTCATTTGATGAAGAGATTGTATATTTTCCCTGTTGCTCCACGCTCAATCCGTCACTAGAATAAGAGATAGTGTTGGTAAGGATTTTAGATGAGCCAAAATCGATTTGCAACTTTTGACTCGGTTTACTTTGGATTACATCTCTTGAATGATGAGGGTTACTTTAAAATCTGCCCCAGAGCTACCAAACGCATGGTTCTTTCAACGCTGTTTGTCAGGAGTGTTCCTGCCTCACGAATGGCATCGGATAATGAACAGGGTTTCTCAAGGATTCCTGTTATAGCATCGATACCATGCTCATAAAGCAGGTTGGCATTGTTTCCTATGGTTCCGGCCATAGTAATCACAGGGAGGTAATGCACTTTGGCTTTTTGAGCGACTGCATAAGGTATTTTTCCTTTGAGGGTTTGTTCATCGACAGAACCTTCAGCGGTGATAACAAGGTCGGTATGTTCCAAAAAGGAATCGATATTTAAATAGTGAAGGACTATGTCGATCCAGGGAAAAAGTTTTGCACCCAGCAATGCGTACAAGCCGGTGCCTAAGCCTCCTGAAGCACCTCCACCCGGCATTTCGTAAACGTCAAGATCCAGATGCTTTTTAATGATTGCTGCATAGTTTTCGAGACCCGCTTTCAGGCGGGCGACTGTTTCCGGAGAAGAGCCTTTTTGGGGGCCAAAAACAGTTGCTACGCCTTGAGGACCACATAACAAATTTCGCCAATTGCAAGCCACATCGATTTTAACGTTTTTCAGTCTTGGATCGATATTTGTAAAATCGATGTGGCTCAGATCTTCGAGACTTTTTCCGCCACGCGGCAAATCATTGCCTTTGTTATCGCTAAAACGTATGCCCAGGGCTTGTGCCATACCCAGGCCGCCGTCATTGGTTCCGGAATCACCGCAACCGACCAGGATTTTTTCTGCGCCGCCATCCAAAGCCGCTTTGATTAATTCACCAACTCCAAACGTTGACGTGATTAACGGGTCCCTGGAATCACGGGGAACAAGCCTTAATCCGGCTGCGGCTGACATTTCCAGTACGGCGGTTTTCCTTTCCGTATCACCGAGAAATCCAAAATGGGATTGGATTTTTTTGCCAACAGGTCCGGTTACTTCTGTATCGTGAATGGTGCCACCTGTTGCTTCAACAAGGGCCCTGGTAAAACCCTCCCCGCCATCCACCAGCGGTTTTTTGGTGATTTTAGCGTCGGGAATCACCCTTAAAATGCCTGATTCAATACAATCGGCAACTTCCGATGAACCCAGGCTTTCCTTAAAGCCGGATGGAGCGATGAGTATTCTCAATGGCATAACTAATTGAATTGTAATTAAAAGTTAAAATAGTCATAAACACACAAAGAGCGATGAGCAAGTTCTTCATTCTGTCAATACAACAGGAAACCTGATCTATAGTTAGTTGCAGATATTGACATTCCTACCTGCCCATCTTTTTTTGGCACCCTATCTCAAATTGATGTAAAGCTCGAGGAATTCAAAACGAGTACTATTTACATAGTTGGAGTCGACTTCCCACTTTTTCATTTCATCGTATGAAGGACGACCATATTTCTTAACCTGTTTGGCCATGACGTCTTCTCGAGCAGCGAAATCACCATGGACATCCCAGGGGTTGAAACCTTCATTCATCATGTAGCGAATCAACAGTTTTGCAGCATTGGGATGTGGAGCCCGATCAGCAACTACCAGGGTAACAGGAGCGGAAATACCGGTTACCGGATCAAGATTAAATATAGGATAAGCGTTATAAACGCCTTTTTTGTTGGTTCTCATTTTACTAAACGTGGTGATGCCGATTGGAGCACGTTTTTGCTTTACATCACCTACGTTTTTGAACACCGTGGTTGTCGATCCCAGAAATACCGGTTTGTTGCTGAGAACCCTGTAAAACCACTCTTTTGCCGCATCAGCCTGAAGTCCCAGTTCTTGGGTAACCTCAAGCAGATCCTTGGAGTATTTGATGTTTCCACCAAATTCTCTCTTGTAGGCAGCTTCCATTTCCTCAGGGTGCTGTAGGATTGTCTGGAACGCGTTGGCATCTTCAGTGCTGGAAAGAGGATCAAGCAATAGGATTTTTCCTTTCCATTCTTTTTTTGTTAAATCCCATAAGCTATTGATCGGGGGTTGATTGGGATGCAGTGATCTGTTGTAGAACACAACCCGGCTGCTCCATCTTTGGATCAATAGAGGTGATTTTTCCCTTTTATCCAGATGCTTGGCCACATCATCGGGGACAAAATTCCAGACCAGCTTTCTTGGCAGGTAGTCATCCAAAATCAAGGGTATTTCCCGATTAAACAAAACATCGACAGAATGCCTTCCGGCGCGATGCTCACGCTTGAATCTTTCGAGTTGCATACCGGAAGCAAGATCGTAAGCCACAATTTCAACGCCATATTTCTGCTTAAACTCTTCTTGAAGTTTGAAGATTCGAGAAGATAAGGAGTAAATAACCACTTTTCCTTCTTTTCTGGCTGCCTTTTCAATGGCGCTCCAGTCTTGTTTTGATGGAGCATATTTTCCAAGTTGCGCTTTTTTTAACCAGGCTTCCTGCTTTGCGTTTCCATACACCGAAGAAAACCCAAAACAGATAATTGCCATGATCACAAGGATTGGAAGTCGTGTTTTCATGATTATCCTTTTAGTTCGAATTAAACGTTCACATGAGGTCGCCCCAAAGGTGACCCGAGATCAGTCAACCAGCAATTCACCGGTTGCTGTGTCATAAAGATTAACGGCTGACGGATCGATCCTGATCCAGACGGGTTGATCGATTTCCAGGTCTAAGTGTTGTGTTTCCCTCACCAAAAACGTTCTTTGGTTTCTTTTCAACTGAATGTATGATTCAGGACCTGAAGGCATAACGGACTGAACAGAAAACTCAACTGATCCCGATGCAGATTTCCTGCTGATAACAATATCTTCCGGTCTGACCACCGCGGTTACTTTTTTTGTTGTCGTTCCGGAAGATACTGATAACGTGAAATCGTCAATGATCAATTGCGCGAGTCCATCCTTTTGCCCTGAAATTTCAGCCGGAAACACGTTGATTTGCGGCATTGCCATAAATTCTGCAGCAAACAGGTTTGCAGGTTTTTTATAAATCTCATGAGGAGTAGCCACCTGCTGAATCAAGCCATTCTTCATGATTACGATACGATCAGATAAGGTTAAAGCTTCGGTTTGATCATGAGTAACGTAGACTGTTGTCACGCCGATTTCACGATGCAGTCTTTTGATTTCTGATCGCATGTCGACACGCAGACGCGCATCGAGGTTGGAAAGGGGCTCATCCATTAAAAACAGAGGAGGTCTTGTTACCAGGAGCCGGGCCAGGGCAATCCTTTGCTGCTGACCACCCGAAAGCTCGGAGGGATATCGCTTTTCGAGTCCCTCCATGGAGAGCTCCTTAAGTACTGTTATGACTTTTTGTTCTATTTCCTCCTTAGACATTTTTAAAAGCTTCAAACCAAAACCTATGTTGTCCCGCACTGTCATGTGCGGCCAAAGAGCATAACTTTGAAACACCATTCCCAGGTTTCGTTTTCCCGGAGCTGTGAATTTAAATTGTTCGGATGAATACACTTTTGTATTTCCAATTTTGATTTCCCCTGACTCAGGTGTTTCCAATCCGGCTATGCAACGCAAAAGCGTCGTTTTGCCGCATCCGGACGGACCCAGTAAAACCAGGAATTCACCGTTTTTTATTGTCAGATTCAAGTTATCCAAAACAGTGTTTTTACCGTATCGTTTAGTCAAATTTTGAATGTCTATTTGGGTTCCCATTGTTAACTCGTCCTATTGTTTAAACGTTCGAAGCAGTCGGCTTTTACCCAGCTGCCAGATTACCAGCTGACCTACCAGGGTGATGATAGTTACCAGAAGTACCAGGGCATTTCCCAGCTGAATCTGGTCTTCCTCTGCGTACGCAAATCCCAAAGTCATAAGTACTCTTGTATCAGGTGTTATCAGCAGGATAATTAATGAGAGTTCCCGCATGATGCCGATAAAACTTACCATGGCCCCGGCCACTACGCCGGCCATAGCCAAGGGAAGAACGATTTTGTAAAAGCGGTAAAACCAGGAAGCTCCCTGGAGTTCGGCTGCCTCCTCCAGCTGAGTGCCAATTTGCGTAATGGCACTGGCTCCTGTACGGACGCTGTATGGCAAGCGATTTATGACCGATATGATAACCAGTAAGGTAAAAGTGCCGTAAAGTGGAGGAATAGGCCCCCTTTGTACCGCAAACAGGCTCAAATACATGGCACACAGGGCAATCGCCGGAAACAAAAACGGCAGGAAAGACAGTTGGTCAAGTATTTTAGACATTATTCTTTCGCGATTCCTTATTAGCATGTAGGCGATAAACAGTCCGGCCATGGCACAGATGACTGAACTGATGGCAGCCAGTTTTATACTGTTCCAGGAAGCCCCAAGAATTAGAGGATTGAACATAACCCCGGGCTCTCCGAAAGCGATGTTGGGATCAGACCTTCCTATCCAATAATGGGAAGTGAGATTGGAGAAATCATATCTTCCATCGACCAACATCAGGGTTTGATAGGTCAGAAGTCCGATGGGAAAAATTGAGGTTATAAATGCAAACAAAGAAACGATAGAAAAGATGGGCCAGCGCCAGATCCTCAATTGCACAGGATTGCTTTTAAATCCTTTTCCTCCAACGGTTTCAAATCGTTTCAGGTTTTTACCGATAACCTTGGAACTGATGTAGACCACCAGGGCTGTCATCAGGATCAATACCAAACCAATGATATAGGCAATGGACTCAAACCCCAGGGTTAGTGCTGTGTAAAGCATGGTAGACAACGTGTAATAGCGAACCGGACCGCCCAAGAAAAACGGCAGGGCAAATGTTCCAATTGTTTTTCCCAGGGTGAGAATCAACGCAGAAAGAAATGCGGGTAAAACCATGGGAAAGGTTATTTTCCTTAAAATTGTCCACCGACTCGCCCCCTGGAGTTCTGCGCATTCTTCCAATTGACTGTCTATGGTGCTCAACGCTCCTGAAACCAGAATAAATGCAAAAGGAAAGTAATGAATTACCATGGTGATGATGATGGGCACAGGACCGTACGATAGCCATTCGGGAGGAGATAGACCAAAAACCACCTGGTAGAAACCGGGTTGCCCTCCGATGCTGGGACTTCTAAACAGCGTTCCCCACGCCAGTGCCAAGGCAAAGGAGGGAATGATATAGGGCAAGGTTAACAAGGATCTGAACCATTGTCGGAAAGGCAGATTCGTTCGCGTGACTAACCAGGAAAGCAAACCTCCTAAAAACAGTGCAATTACTGCAGCCGTGAGACCCGTAATAAGCGTATTGGCTAATGGTTCCAGGAAAAATGCTGCAGCGGAACGATCCACAGTTACCTTTTTCCAGTGACTGAGTGTGTATTCTCCAGGGACTGCCTGCCTTGAAATTCTTGTATCCTGATCCGTAAATATGATGGTGCGTTCGGCGAGTTGGAAAAAAGGAACCAACACCAGGTAAGCTAAGATGATAACCATTATCAGGGTTAAGATCGATTGGGCAGACAACCATCGGATCTTGATTATGTTTAACCATCTTTCAAATCGCTCTGCTTTCATAAGGGATTGTGTTGTTGAATTAAAAGAGATGGATCATATCTTTCATTCTCTAGCTAGAGGTATGAATTTAAAGGGAAAACATCACAAAGGGCTTGTGTTTTTTGCACATTGCGAGTTCTCAATGTTCGCTTATCAGCAAATTGAGGACCAACGATCGGTAAGAATAGATAAAGCGCCGTGCTATCGGGTTGGGCTTAATGAAAGATAAGATCTTTCTTAAAAATGAGGATAAAAAGGGAAGCTTGGGTGGTGGATTTGAATCAACAAGTGGTGGATATCAACCACTTTTTATATCTGGTGCTTTTCCAGTCTGTAACGCAGTGTGTTGCG
>JAKSDL010000406.1 GCA_022360105.1 Pseudomonadota bacterium | reverse complement strand
TACCGGTAAGCAGGTTACTATTACATCCATATACGAGTCATCTGTTCTTTATCGGGATCTGTTTTACCACCAATTCGAAGAAAAGACAGATTTATCAAAACCAATCCTGGGACAGCCCGTTCCTGGTCTGGTCGCTTTTTTGCTCGATTCCGGAATGAATGAGCAACCTGTGGGTATTCCTGGTGAGGTTGCAGTTTCAATTGATCCGTCGATCTATCCCGAATTGAAAATTCAGGCGGTCAAATCCGGTCAACGTGAAAGCGATGAGTTGTATCTGATTGGTGAAAGAGCCCAAAAGCTAAACGACGGACTCTTTCAGTACGAAGAGACTGTCCCTCCGACTGCCTGGTTGGGCGATCAAAAAATTGATTTCCGGCTGATTGAAAATGCCCTAATGGATCATACTACGGTGGAAGACTGTATCGTCAGGATTCGTGAATCGGAAAAACAGGGGCAGGTGCCGGTCGTTTATTATACGTCGGGTAAAAGTTTGTCTTGTTCAACGTTTACTGATGCCTTAAATCCACTTCTACCCCGGAATTTCATACCCGGCGAATATGTTCCGGTTACGGCGATACCCAGAAAAGATGACGGGTCTATTGATGAGCACGCGCTAGGCAAGATCGTGATTATCGATCAAGAGGCAAAGGAGCGATTATACAGCAAGATCAAAGCCAAATCAGGTGCCGAAAACATCCTTGTGACTGTGGAAGAAAAGCTGATGGAAGCCCCTGTTCTGCATCTTAAGGATATCATGCCGATTCCACAAACAATAAATGAAACAGAAGAACAAGTCCCAACTAAATCAGCAAGTGATGAAGAGGACACAGGAAACACTGAAGTTCCCGCTTTGGTTGAAGGCGGCTCCCTGGAAAGCGATGAAAACAATCCTGGAACATTACAGGATGTTATTCGTAATGCCGCCCAACAGACTCCGGCCAAAGGTATTTGTTACTACAACGAGGCAGGTGAAAAACAACTCACCGGGTATCCGGACTTGGTATATGAAGCCGAGAAAATCATGTCCGGCTTCAGATCATCCGGTTATTCGCAGAGCCAGGTAGTAGTGTTTCAGCTCACTCAAAACAAGGATTTTATTGAAAACTTCTGGGGGTGCACCCTTAGCGGTTTCACTCCTGTATTAATCGCAGCAATTGAGTCATATGACAAGCAAAATCCCAATGTGCAAAAACTTGCTGATGCGCTGGACATGTTTCCTGAAGCAATTGTGGTGCATGACCGGTTCAACAAAAAAACAATCGCCGAATTTGCCAAAAATGAGGAAATCGATCCAAAACATTTTCTGACAATTGAATCTCTTCGGGATCATGAAGCTGGTAAAAGTTGGGGTCCATGCAGACCGGAAGATGTTGCAACGTTCTTTTTGACTTCAGGCAGCACCGGAAAGCCAAAAGTGGTTACCCAGACTCAAGGCAGCCTGGTGAGTATAATCATGGGGCAGAGCCAATATCTTGGTTTCAATAACGATGATGTATCGCTGAACTGGATGCCCCTGGATCATGTGGGTGGTACGATTATGATGCATCTGAGAAATGTATATACCGGCTGTCAACAGGTGCAGGTTGCTACACGAATGATTTTGAAAAATCCGGTTACTTATCTTGATTTGATTTCCGAACACAAAGCCACGGATTCCTGGACCACGAATGCGTCGATCGGTCTGGTGGTGGACAGTGTAAAAAAATCTGACCAGATGCCCTGGGATCTTTCCAGCATGAAATGTCTGATGAATGGCGGGGAAAGCCTGGTTCCTTCCACAACCAGGGAATTCCTGAAACTGCTGGCTCCCTGCGGTTTGTCGGACCATTGCATGATTCCGGCCTGGGGTATGGCAGAAACCAGCTCGGGTTCTATCTATTCGAAAAGCTTTAATCTTTCTTCTACCAATGATGGAGATGAATTTGTGAACCTGGGTATGCCGGTGCCCGGATTATCTATTCGTATTGTTGATAAAAACAATCAACCCTTGATGGAGAACCAGGTTGGTGAGCTTCAGGTCAAGGGATTACCGGTCACCAGGGGGTATCACAACAATGATAAAGCGAATCGTGAAGCGTTCACAGAGGATGGTTGGTTTCGCACCGGTGACCTGGGGCGAATCAATGAAGGTCAGTTAACATTAACCGGCAGGGAAAAGGATGTGATTATTGTTGCCGGTAAGAATTATTACAGCCATGAAATAGAAGCTGTGGTGGAAGGGTTGGCGGATATCGAACGGTCGTTTACTGCTGCTTGTGCGGTAAGGTCGCCCGGTGAAAATACAGATCAGCTCGCGATATTTTTCCATAGTCCACTGTCGGAGCAGTCCCAGGTCCTAGAACTGATGCAGGCAATTCGCTCTGAAGTTTTGCACAGGGTTGGGATTTTTCCCAAGTACCTGATTCCCGTGCAAACTGAGGAAATCCCAAAAACGGAAATTGGTAAGATTCAACGTCCAAAATTGAAGACACAATTTGAAAATGGCGATTTTTCCGAACATTTAAAACAATTTGATTTGTTGTCAAAAAACCAGAACACACTTCCCAATTGGTTTTTTCAAAAATCCTGGCGAGCAAAGCAACTGAATCAGCCTGTGAAGATCCGCAAAGGAGGACGTATCTTGATCTTCGGCGATGAATTGAGGCTTGATAAACAAATTGCCCGCAAATTGGAGGAAAATGGACAGACTTGTGTTTTTGTTGCAAAGGGACAGCGATATCAAAAAACAAGTGATATCTCTTTCCAGATCAATCCTGAACGGGCAGCAGATTATCAGGAGATGATTGATGCGCTTGAAATTAGATCAAATCCGATCGGCCAGATCATTCACCTCTGGAATTATGATGCGGAAGAGTTTGATTTGCACGATCGTGATGCCATCAAAAACACCTGCTCCACAGGTGTCCAAAGCGTGATGCATTGCCTGCAGGCAATTGCAAAAATGAGAAATGAAGATCGTTCATTGGATTTGAATGTGGTTGCCAGCGCCGCTACTGATGTTGACGGCAGCCCTTCACCACATCCGGTGAAGGCAGCGCTTAACGGCCTCATCCAAACGATTCAACTGGAATTACCCTGGGTAGAAGCAAAATTGATTGATCTGATCCCTGACCAATCGGGTCAGAACGTCAATTACCTGTTGCAGGAAACCCAATCAACGAATAAGGATCGGGTGGTAGCATATCGGCACCATCAACGTAGAATCTGTCGTCTCAAACGAGTGCCGTTCCAACAAGGGCAAGAGCTGCAAACCCGATTAAAACCACAAGGCAATTACCTGGTAACGGGAGGACTTGGCGGCATAGCCCAGCATCTGAACCGCAGTTTATTGCAACAATACCAGGCAAATCTTCTGATTTTAGGTCGATCTGATATCGCTTCAGATCAAGATAAGACTGCCTTGCTGGAGTCTTTGCAAAAGCTTCCGGGTAGCGTGAGGTATGAATCGGTCGATCTGGATGATGTTAATAGTCTTAAGGACATCGTTGAGACCTGGGAATCCGGCACCGGTTCAATGGATGGTGTGTTCCATCTTGCCGGTGTGTTTTCCGAACAAGGTTTTTTAAAAGCGAACAAACGGCATCTGGATGAAGCTTTGGTTCCCAAACTAATTGGTGCTATAAATCTTGCGCAGTTGCTTGATCAGCGGAGAGATTTGCTTTGGGTTAATTTTTCATCAGTTAACGGAATGTTTGGTGGCAGCAATGTGGCGGCCTACTCTGCGGCCAGCAGCGCTTCGGATGCCCTGTCGATATACCTCAGAAATAAACAGCCATTTCAGACGGTCAATCTGGCTTGGAGCATGTGGGAAGAGGTCGGCATGAGCAAAGGTTTTGCCATGAAAGAGTTTACAAAGGCGGCCGGCTTTCACATGATCAATCCGGAATCCGGTATCAATTCATTAGAGGCAGGTCTTTGCAATGATCAGCAAGATCTTGTTATCGGTCTGGATTCCACAAAACGCAACCTGTTGCCCCTGGTTGAGAATGATTCAATTCAGCTATCTTACCCTGTTGTGTATCAGAAACATATGGGGCAGGGGAGTGAATCGCAGTCTGACAAAACAATTTCGGTTACCAATAGTTTCCGTCAAGCTGTTACCTGTTCAGTAATTCAGGTGGATCAGGTTCCGCAGGTCGTATCGCGTGACCATGATTATAAGGGACAGGATGCGGATATGAAAACAGCATCCGAACAAACTGAAACAAGATTAGTGACTGTTCAGATAGATCAACGAGTTATCGATATTGTCAGGGAGGTTGTGGGAGCTACAGTTGTAGATATAAACGATAATTTTTTTGAATTGGGAGGTAACTCCATGCTGGCTGTCCAACTGCTTTCGCGGCTGGAGGATGAATTTAAGGTAGAGTTGCCTTTGGAAACATTTTTTCAAACTCATGAACAAGCTGTCGTAAAGTCAATTGCAGCCCGAATAAGCGGAAAAATCGGGACAACCGTAAATGTGTCAGAACCTGCTACCAAGGAGATGATCAGTCAGAGTGTTGATACTGTCGATAACGAGCTGGTTTTTATCGAAGAAAAGGTTATTGAAATTACAAAAGAAGTGATTGGAAACCAGGCAGTGCAGGCAACTGATAATTTCTTCGAAATAGGAGGAGATTCCATGTTGGCCGTGCAATTGGTTTCCAATTTGGAGGAAGTGTTCCAAATCAAACTGCCTTTGGAAAGCCTGTTTCAATCCGCTTCTGAAGCTACAATGCAAGCTATTGCAGCAAGAATTAATCGGGAACCCGCCAAAGTTCTTTCAACCAAATCGGTTGAAGGTAAATCCTCGAAAGAGCCAGCCCCGGACACAGGGAATTTGACAGCTCGGGAGCAGAAACCGGCTGAATCACCTCAACCCTCAAGATTATCCCCGGTTGCAGATCCCACTGATGATGGCGGTGATTTTATGGCACCCAAATATCTTGTCCGAGAAATGATTGAAGAGGCCGATGAAATCAGCTCCACAATTCCTTTTGAACAGGCAGCAAAGGAGATCAGTTCCGATCTACAGCATGTGTTGTTAACCGGTGTTACGGGCTTTGTAGGGGCTTACCTGCTAGTGGAATTGATCCAAAAAACCGATGCAACCGTTTATTGTCTGGTTCGGGCTAAAGATCAGGAAGCCGCGTTAGATCGAGTGATCGACAATCTGAGTGAATACGGCATCTGGCAGGAGTCTTATCTTGAAAGGTTTAAGGTTGTTGTCAGTGATCTTGCCAAGCCCCGATTGGGACTTTCCGACCTGGAATATGATTTTCTTGCCGAAAGGATTCAAGCTATTTATCACAATGGCGCCATGGTGAACCTTGTGATGCCATATTACGTGGTTAAGCCTGCAAATGTCGGAAGTACTGAAGAGTTGATTCGCATGGCCTGCAAGGGACCATTAAAATCAATTCATTTTGTCTCCACGATGGGTGTTCTGAGCATGTTAAAACCTAACGAGTCGTTTCCGGATGACGGCATCGACATGGATAACACCACTTTCTCGGGATACCTGGTTAGTAAACTGATTGGAGAAAGACTTCTCTGGACAGCCAGCAACAATGGCATTCCGGTAACCATTCACCGAATCGAGCAGGCAGCCGGAGAAAGTCAAAGCGGTGCTTCCAGTGTGAAAGACTTCTTTGCGCGCCAGCTTAAAAGCTTTTATGAAATGAAATTGTTCCCTGAGATGTATTGGAATCTGACGCCGGTTGATTACATTGCCCAGGCCATCATGTACATATCAATGGATAAAAGATTTGCAGGTAAGGTATATCACATCAGCAATCACAATCCCACACGGTTCACAGAGTTTCTGGAAGTGCTGCACTCCCATGGTTATGATGGTCGGGTGGCCACGTATGAAGATCTTTTGAAAAAAGTGCCGGATATAAAACCTAATGATCCTCTATATCCTTTTGTAGGACTGCTTAAAACCAGGGAAGCCTACGATATGATGGCGGATCTCACTAATAATCCTGTGTTAAAACCGGATTGCTCAAACACTTTGAAAGCACTGCAAGGTAGCGGAATTATATGCCCGGAGATCGATCGCGAAATCATGGAGACTTACCTTCAATACTTCAATAGCAGCGGCTTGATGAGTATTGCAGAATTTAACAAATGATTGAACGGATCTATGTGAATGAATAAAAAACCGGGTCGTCAGGATTTCAATCAAAAAGATCAAAATTTTATCAAAGCCTTTAACCTGGCTTTCGGGATCGATTGTCACATTCTGCCCAAACCGAATTAAGTGAGGCGGTATATCAAAAAACCACCCATGCATTTTTTGCGTCATAAAACAGGGTAAGCACGTGCATTACCCATTTCCTTTTCATGCTAAGAAACTTTTCCAACGAAGTTTGATAAAAGATAAAGACTAAAAATCCAATGAAAGTTTTATTAATTAATACAAATGATTATGTGAATATGCATGGACCGGTGGCACCCATTGGAATTGACTATCTCCAGGGAGCACTTGAGCGGGAACGTCACGAGGTGAAGCTGATTGATTTGAGTTTTGCGGAAGACTCGGAGTTAATCTCCCTGGTTGGAGACTTCACCCCGGACGCCGTGGGTATGACAATCCGAAACACTTGTGATTGTTACTTTTTCTCTCAACATTCATTTTTGCCTCGAATTGAATACCTGATTCAAATCCTTAAAAATGCCGGACTGGAAAACATCATTGTTGGCGGTCCCGGTTTTACTTCGATGGCCAGGCTGGTTTTTGAAGCTCTTTCCGCAGATTACGGTGTTGTCGGC
>JAKSDL010000909.1 GCA_022360105.1 Pseudomonadota bacterium | reverse complement strand
TGTATATGCCTTCAGGAACCTGGAGGTCCCCTTCAAGTAGTTTGGGGCCTGAAGTGCCGCTGAGTCGCTGTATTTCATATCTGCGTATAAATTTGTGACCATTCCCATCCCCGGCCCACAGTTCCAGTTTTTTCTCTTTTTTTAAGGCAAGGAATGTGACCGATTTTGGGGGATAGGCAAGTGCTGCCCCTGAAAAATATGGCACCAGCCTGGCACGGGAACGCTCACCAAATTCATTAATGACATCCTGGACCGTGTTCTTGCCCGACACCTTCTGCACAACCGGGGTCCATAACCCGCGGCCATATTTATAAACAGATAATATCGCTATGAACACCAGGACATATACCACCGATCGAATGTATGATGCTTTCATTTACGACGCTTTTTGCCCCAGGAAGATGGTAAGCGGGTACTCGCCATCACCCAAAAGATACGGGTCATAGATGCCGTTAAAGTCTTCTATCTTCATGGTGAGTCCGGCATCACTGAACAGTGTTTCCCATGTTGCTAAAGGGAACAGGCCGAGGACCTGATGGTCAGTACGGACAGTCAACTCGCCCTGCTGCCGGATCAGATAGACAAAAGTGGCTTCGTATGTATTGGGAGTAAACAGGTTGATATAATGCATCGTAGCGGTTTCAAGGGCCTGCCGAAGATCGTCCGATGACGCCATATAATCAATGCTGTCCGGGATGCCCACAGCATCGAACTGTCTGTCTAGCCTCACCGTCCGCATATCACCTTCACCTCATCTTTATAATCCGCCGGATCTGCCAGCAGATCTTCCGTCCAGGCCATCTCGTTGTATGAAATCCAGGTTGATGCCAAAACAATTTCCTCCTTCTATACCTGGGCGTCACAACCCAGGCGTCAAGCGTGCTAGAAACCCGCCTTCTTCACTGCTGGCAAGTTTCTTCACAGACCATCCGTATTTTGCAGCATGCGAAGCAAATGTTTCAAAATCAACGTGAAGCCACCGCATCCAGGGCCCCGTGTTTCCATCATAGGACAGGCGAAATTCCAACTCTCCTGGATATGCGTTTTTATCCTGAGGAGATCCAGGCTCTTTAACAGAATTTACCAGTAACCGGCCGCCGGGACGGAGAAATCCTTCGCATTTTCGGAGTACCCCCTTTATTCCGTTTAAAGTCTCACAGATCCCGATGTTATGCCCCAGCATCAGGATGGTATCAAAGCGCTCACCACTATTAAATTGTAAAAAATCCTGGTGCCTGGCATCCCTGATGCCACGCTCTTCCATGATATGTACCGCCTGGGGACAGATATCAATGGCCGTGACCTCATACCCCTGTTTTTCAAGCTCAAGCGCATGAACCCCGGTACCGGCACCAACCACCAGAATCCTGCCCCGGCAATAGGCAAAGGTATCCTCGGTTGGGAAGAGTTCTCCATGGGACCGAAAAAAAACCGAAACCGGCAATGACTTCTTCTGTCCGGTTCTAAACTCGTGTAAAAGAACTGCTGATTTATCCCCCTGCCAATAAGCAAGAAGCGCCTGGCCAAAGGGCTCAAGAGCCGACATATTAAATTCTCTCATTAGTATCCAATCCGTTTACCGGTTACAAAATGAACCACATCACTGGTGGGCAGACAAATATGAACCCCTTTCTGGGGCCAGATGAACACCCCTTTGGGAGTTTCCACGATTCGTTCAATTCCCTCCCATGAGATTTCCGCATGGTTGTAAGGCCCGGACAACGTAATGCCGGACTCGGAAAGTATGATTCGGACTTCGGCGTTGGCAACTTTGCTTTTCATCTGTCCGGCAACCCGCCAAGGCTTTTTGATGAACGGACTGAATATTTCATAAAAGCCGATCAATATCAATACCGTGGATGACGCAGCGTTCCCTTTTCACCTGCCGAATGGACACTATTTTGAAACCAGTCAATGATATCCTTTCATTCCGTACATTTGTCATATGGCCCCAAAATTTAGTATTTTTCCTATTGCATTTATGTAAAACTTCGTATAATGATACAGTATTTAGAATCAATGGTAGATTTTATCAATAACTGATTGTCTTTTCTCTTAATTCTTGCATATATTCTCTAAGAGAAGTTCAACATTTAATCTTGGAATTTTCAAAATTCCTATCCACAGACAGTCGCTCAAAATCGATAAATTATGTTGATAAAATCCATTAAGCGTTGCAGCTGTTAAAATGTAAAAAAAGATCAATATGCTGCCGGCAAAATCATTCATCGCATGAAATATCTGAGACAGGTCACTGGAGAAGACAATAAATCATGAATCAAATTAGCCTTAACCACCTCCTCGAAAAAAATCATAGTGTAGCATTCAGAATCATTAATAATATCCCTGTAATATTAAACTATAATACCGGTGAACTACTTGAACTCAACGAATTTGGCCTTCAAATCTGGGATAGATTACCGTTCAGACTCATAGAGATTTTACCTGAATTAATTCTAATATACGATAATCATAATGCAGAAGAAGTAAAAACCGATATATTAGAGTTTACTGAATTTTTGATGCAACATGGTTATATAATCGAAAACGGTTTTAGCACCATCCATTATTTGGAACAAAATTTCAGACACTTAGACAAAATTGAGTCCTTTGGAGTCCAAGAGTGCATTCCAACTATAGCGAAATTTGAAATCACTTATGAATGCAATCTTAATTGTAGGCACTGCTATAATATAACCGAACGGAACAAATCAGGCATTTTAAGCTATGCAGAAATCAAAAAAATAATTGATGAACTGCAGAGTATAGGTACTTTTCTAATATCTTTCACCGGTGGTGAAATATTTTGTAGAAATGACTTATGGCGCATTATTGACTATG
>JAKSDL010000218.1 GCA_022360105.1 Pseudomonadota bacterium | reverse complement strand
CAGGGAGCTTCAATTCAGGGTATGGAGCACAGATAGGCGGACATCATTACCCCAACAAAGTTACTGCCGGCTCCACAAGCTTGGAATTAACCGGTGTTGCCTTGCTTCGCTATTGGGGATTCAAGGCTTATACAGGAGCCTTCTACATTGAATCTGGAGCGGCTGCGGAAGATGCCCTGTCTGACAAAGCCAAAAGACTGGAACTCAAGTATTATAGATCCATTCAAGGTGAAGACTTCGGAAAAGCAGTTAACAAAATACTGGCCAGGAACTTAGAGTCTGAAAAATTGCAGCGTCTCAAGCCAAAAATCGATTACCATAACGGATTATACCAAGACGTAAAACCTGGCGATCGATATTCCCTGACTTATATTCCGGGTCAAGGAACCCAATTGGCATTGAACGGAACACCAATTGACACGATTGAAGGAGCCGAATTCGCCGCAGCCATCTTTTCAATCTGGCTGGGAGAAAATCCCATCAGCCTGGACTTCAAACGCACCATTTTAGGCCTGGATACCTGATACCTTTGATAAGAATATTTTTATCCTTCTGAACGTATCTATTGCCGATCCCCCCCAAGTCTTAAGCAAGCTGCGATACTGATTCGAAAATCACGTTCCTCGTTAGTGTCGCCAGTGCCTTATAAAAATCGGATTCGGTTTTTTGTTTCATGTGACTGGTCAAAGCCGGTACCCAGTGGTTTAAATGATCAATCAGCAACGATTTCAAAAGCTCATCATATGGTTCCTTTCGGTCAGGTTCATCATACATCCTTGAAACAGCGACTTTGATAGACAATACGTACAAAAACTCAAGCTCGGTCGCTATATGATCGGGAGCATCATGATAATCCCCCACCAGATCAAACCCGGATTTTTTGTATAGTTCAAGTATATTGAGAGTGGAACGCCCCATTAGGGTTCCTTCTTCACTACGATATACCGACTCATAGGGAGGAGCCAGCATGGCATAAGGGCCTATAAACAACCTGGTGAACTCAACCTGAAGCTCTTCAATATCATCGATCTGTTTAAACGCTTCCAGCATTTGTCTGGCTTCACTTGTAAACTGGGGATAGATCTTTTCAACCAGGTATTCCAGGGACACAATCGAATCCTCAAGCGTAGCATCCGGAAGGAGAAAACAATCGGACAGTAATTTATATATCTCCGGTTGATAAGTATTCGAGATAGAATCTGAATTCATTGTCTGCTTCTCGCTGTTGTTAAAGGTATTGGAGCCATTGTATAAAAAAGCCACCGGCGTGAAATAAGCCATACCGGTGACTCTTTGGATCGTTATCATTCAGGTTTTAGGGATAGTTGGAAATATTTTTCACCCAGTGTATAGAGAGCCAATACCACACCCACTGCCAGGATCAAAACCATCCATTCCCAAATACTGGGGAAATAGGATAGAAACTCCGGTAGCCCTTCGGCTTTTGGCCCGGTAGGTCTGGATTGCCCAGAGATTAGGATCTCCATTGTTGCTCCCATGATGGATACCAGGGCAATAATTGAGGCGATAACCTTGCCAGCTATGGATTCCCGCCAGCTTTTTACGGTCATAATAACGCACGGCATTGCCAATCCAAGTACCAACTCGAAATGTTTGCCGGTTCCAAAATCGGGCACGGTAACGGCTGTTTTCAAACCAACTCTTAATAAATAGAAAAGTAGCGCCAAACCGGCAACAAAGGCAAAAATAATCCCTATCTCATTGAAAAGGTTTTTCTTTTCTTCGAATGTCGTGTCACCAGTGGTTTTGTGATAAATGACGTTATATATGGTAATCAACGCGCAGCCCAGGACCAGGGCGATGGTCAAGGAGAAGATCGGCATGAAGGTCCCGAAATACAGAGGTCTTGCCTCGGTGAATCCAAAAACGGATCCCAGCACAAGCGGACCAAAAATAGCTGCAAAAAAGGACACAATACCAACCAGCTTGCTGACACCGCTGTTCCAGTCATTGACCTGGATTCGAATAAATTTAACAACCAACGCCACCAATTCGATAGTGTAAATCACTGCCATCCACCAGATTGGAGACGACGGATTGGGAGACGCAATGAAATACACAGCATGAAAAATACTTCCCAACTCCAGCCCGATGGCGACAAACGACCCGATCAATGTTGCTACTGCCATAAACACCAGACGTTTGGTCAATAGTTTATACCTTTCCAGACCGAAAATCTGTGGTATGGAGGCAATCAGTGCAATTCCGGAACCTGCAAGTGCCAGGAAAACATACACACCCAGAGGAAGCGTCCACATGATAACATCGTTGGCGTTAAACAATATATGTCCCTGGGAAAATATCTGTACTGCGGCATAAAGTCCCAGTAGGGTTGTAGCCGCCAGAAAGAGCAGCCAGATAATGAAATTGCGATTGGTATTCATCAGACTTCTCCTTTGGAAGGGTTATAGTGTGCGGGATTAAAACTTCTGATATAGAAAACCTGGGGTTCGGTACCTACATAATCCCTTAGGCGTTTGGCGCGATATTTTCCCAACAAAAACCTGATTTTGCTGTTGGGATCATCAAGATCACCAAATATGCGAGCATCAGCAGGACACGCCTCTACACAATATGGAATCTCGCCTTTTTTGACCTTATGGTCACAGAAGGTGCATTTTTCAACCACACCCTTTTCGCGAATACCGGCACTGGTCTCAGCCCTGTCCGAGTTATAGTAGGGTATCCCCTTACCGCGGGCTTTTTCCGTCATTTCCCTGGAAGAAGCCGTACCCTCCATTAACTTTGTATCGCTATCCCAGAATTCATGTGGCTTTTGCCAATTGAAATAGATGACACCGTAAGGGCAATTAAACATACAATATTTACAACCAATGCATTTATCCGGATCATGCATGGTAATCCCGTTATCCACCTTGTGCATTGCTTTCGTTGGACAACCTCTTGCACAAGGAGCGTTTTTGCAGTGATTGCAAAGAGTCGGAATGTAGTGATACCTCACATTGGGAAAAGTACCGGAAGTTTCAGTGATCTTATTGGACCAGTTGATGCCTTCAGGCAGGTTGTTTTCATTTTTGCAGGCAATGATGCAACCTCCGCAGCCAACGCATCGTTGAAGATCTATTACCATAGCGTATCTAGTCATCTGTCACCTCCTTATACTTTTTCAACTTTTAGGCGAGTAACGCCATAATAGGCGCTTGAGCCGCTTAAACGATCGTAATCGGCCGGTATAATGAAATTGTTGTTTCCTCCTCTTGGGGTTTTTCCAAATGCTTTGGCCGCGATTCGTCCATAGGCCCAATGACCTTGTCCATAGCATTTGGCTATTGTCCCGGGTCTGACACCCTCCCACATTTTTGCCGTGCAGGTAATCTCTCCGGTTTCTGAAATCAGCCTGATCGCATCACCGTCTTTCAAACCCAGCTTTTTTCCGTCAATAGGGTTGAATTTTGCCACATCTTCATGCTTGACATCTCCCGGATCAAGATCCTTGAACTCGTAATACCAATGGGTATTTGCCGAGCGGCCCTCCCTATTAAGTCGGGATTTGTAGTCCACAAAGACAAAAGGATACTGGTTGGCATCACCTACCAGGTACGGTTCTTCATAATGAGGAATAAAGGCATGCTCTCCTCTTGCCTCGTATTTACTGGCCTTCAGTACATCATCGACAGTAGAGTCGTGCTTTTCGGCATGGTTGAGCAACGCCTGTTTCAAGGTTTCACTATACAACTCAAACTTTTTGGTTTTGGTTTTCATTTTCCCCCAGCGTTTTCGATAAGGATACGGATCAGAATTCCAGACACCGACAGACCTGAAGTGTTCCCAACCGTTAAACTTGTCTCCTCCTTTGTATTGCTCGGGGTCCCACAGTTTATGAGTGGCATGCTTTAATGCGTAAAGAGCGAATTCTTGCTCATTTGTCGGAGACCTCCCGTTTTCCGGGTCCTTGTATTCCTGGTAGTGTCTCAGAAGATTATCGAATCCCTTGTCAGCCAGTTTTTTTGCCAATAACCAGGGAATTTCCGTTTCATCTGCTTTTAGATTCCACATCGGCTCAATCACGGGTTGTAGCAAAGTCACTTGCCGATAACCGTTACCGATTGACTTGACATACCCCCACTTTTCAAAAAGATGATGGGTGCTGGGAAGAATAATGTCCGCAAACCAACTGAATTCAGAGGCATTGGTGGTGATGTGCACCAGGAAAGGAATCTTCTCCAGCGCTTTTTCCCAACGCTGCCCCTGGGGAGCTGAAAAGGTGAAATTGTTCATGTAACCAATGGCAACCTTAATCTCTGAGGGGTCTTGATTGATAATTCCATCCGCTGCATTGTTAGTAACAACCCCTCCCCCGGATTTTCCCTTATTTAAACTCGGAAAACTCAATCTTCCCCGATGGTCAATCTTGCCGTGCTTCTTCCCAAAGGCAAGACCATTGGCTGCAATGTCATCCACAAAAGGTTTGTAACTTGGAAAACTGGAAGTATATTCTTTGTTGCTGACCAGTTCTCCGCCAACATTATCCGCAGATCCCACCAAACCGTTCAGTGCGTGACAAGCCATTGCCGTATAGCCGCCTCTGACTTGCATGGCAGGACCTCCACCTACCCAGGAAATGGCATGAGGTGCGGCTTTGCCAAAATCCAGTGCGATGCGTTTGATTTGTTCCGTTGGTATTCCTGCTTTCGGAGCGGCCCATTCCGCAGATTTATCTTTTAGTTCCAGATTCCAGAGCTTAACCACTCCGTAGGTGAACTTTTCGTCAAATTCTGCTTCATCAACGGTCTGACCCGGTTTGAAGCGATTGACGCCATCTCTGAAATCGCCCACAAACTCTTTATGCCAAAGCCCTTCAACCAGAATGTGATGCATCATGGCTATGGCCAATGCACCATCCTGCCCCGGTTTAACAGGAACCCATTCATCTGCTTTGGCAGCCGTCGCTGACAGCCTTGGATCGACAACCGCAATTCTGGCAGAATCTATAGCATCTCCCCATATATGGGAGTAGTATGAAACCTGCCTGTTTGCTGCCAATGGATCTGCTCCCCAGAGCAGAACATACCGCGCATTTTTCACATCATACTGCCGGTAACCCCAATAGCCCTCCGTAAAATATGATCCAAACTTCTCAGCTTCAGCGCATATGGCACTGTGAGAAATGTTATTCACTGATCCGATGATTTTTGTCATGCGGTCGTAAATAATATCTCTCATATAAGAATAACGCCCTCTCATCAGCATGTACTTATGGGTCTCGTTATTCCCTCTGAGATCCATTATTTTTTCCGCAATGGTATCAATTGCTTCTTCCCAGGATATGGGTACGAATTTAGGATCTTCATTTCGTCCTTTTTGGGGATTGGTTCGTTTTAGTGGTACTTTCACCCGGTCAGGGTCGTAAACTTGTTGCAACGCCATATGAGCCCTGGGACAACTGGCGGTTCCGTTTACTTTTGAATGGGGATTTCCCCGAACTTTTATAGCCCTGCCGTTTGCCACATAGACCTGCTTGGAGCACCAGGAGGTGCACCCCTGGCAGGTGGCTGGCTTCCATTCCCCCGGTTCCTCTTGATAATCCTCTTTTGATTGGGCGAACGCTCTCAGGCAAAGACGAAACGGATCATTGAGAGCTAAGGTTGCTCCAGTAAAGGCAGAAGCCTTCATGAACGTTCTTCTGGAAAATTCGAAACGATCTTGTTTTTTCATGGTCACTCCTCATATCGATCAATGAATGCATTATCAAAGGTTAAGAAACATCATTCAGAATACTTTTCAGCCAGAAATCGACTTCATCCAAATCAAGAGGTTTAGGCATACATGCATATACGCAATGCTCCATTGCCTCTTTGAGATCGGGATGTGCGTTTGTGGCAGAGATTAAAAGAAGAAAGGTATCGGGTGATTTTCGTTTAAGGTATCGAAGCGATTTGGTATCGAGGGGAAAGGAATCTATATCTATAATCAACGCCATTGGATTTTCCGATTCCAGCAACTCTTGCAATGACTCAAGCGAATGTTTTGGAATGGGAACAAACCCTTGATGCATGATATGCGTGCTTAATCCGGCCACCTTATCTTGGTCCTTATCGAGAATAATAACGGATCGTTTCATAAGCTGCCGGAATCAGTTTCAGCAGTTGTCAGGTAAAGAAATAGAAAACTACCATCACCTTCAGCAATTGGTATTCCTTTGCCTGGGAAAAACACTGCTTTAAAAACAACTCGTTTCATAACACAGTCACCTGTTTCCTAGGTTAATGATTTTATTAAGGTAAACTTTCAGATTCTCAAGGTGGACAAGATGATATTCCAAGCAGAACAAAAGGCGAAAATGGAAGTAAGGATGTGATTTGTTCGTGCAGGTTGTATAGAAATTGAACAATGATAAACCGGTATTCTTTATTTCTTTAATATTTACAGCTATATAAATTGTTCAAAAAAGAAACATTTTCAGACTGTGAGTGTATCCCAAAAAGCAGATAAAGGAGAATGAAGAGGACTGAACGGAAAACCGATGAGGTTGGAGTAGAACTTGGTTAGCTAGCTGGCATCAGTAAATATATCAGTTATATATACTATATTTTTTCAATTTCTGATAAAGGGTTCCTCGACTGATCCCCATTTTTTCAGCTGCTTTGGACTTATTCCAATCGCATGCTTCCAGGGTTTTTTTGATCAGATCTTTTTCCGAATCGGAAAGTCTGGTCACTTTTGGCTTGTTGTCAGGGGGAAGATATTCTTTGATAGAAGGGGGAAGGTCGAGTACGTTAATTGTAGGATCTTTGGCTAGTACAACGGCGTGTTCAATTGTGTTTTCAAGCTCTCGTACATTTCCCGGCCAATGATATTCCGTAAGATAATGCATCACTTCGGACGAATAGTCGTTAACCTTTTTCTTTTGCTCGTTTGCAAATCTATTGAGGAAATGCTTCGCCAACAGGAATATATCGTTCTTTCTTTCTCTCAGGGGCGGTAGGTTAACCGGTATCACGTTTAAGCGATAATAAAGGTCTTCTCGAAAGTTGCCTGTTTGAACCTCCCTGGCAAGATCCTTGTTGGTTGCGGCTAAAATTCGGACATTCACTGAAAGGGTTTGCTCTCCTCCCAAGCGCTCGAATTTCCGACTTTGCAAAACGCGAAGCAGCTTAATCTGGGCTGATTGAGAGATTTCACCAATTTCATCCAAAAACACTGTCCCACCGTCAGCTTGTTCAAATCTACCTGCTTTTCTGCGGGTGGCGCCTGTAAAGGCACCTTTTTCATGACCGAACAGTTCACTTTCCAAAAGGGTTGCCGGATAAGCCGAACAGTTGATGATAGTAAAAGGCTTTTCTTTTCTATGACTGCAGATATGGATTGCATTGGCAACCAATTCTTTACCGGTACCGCTTTCCCCCTGGATCAATACGCTGGTATCGGTTGAGGCAATATTCTCGATCAGTTTGAAGATCATTTGCATCTTGGAATCTTTGCCAATCAGTCCATGAAAATTATTCGCTTTTTCAACCTTTTGATTCAGTTTTCCCAGCTCTTCCTCCAAAGCAAGCGACCGCTGAAACGCTCCCATCGATTGGTTGAGTATGGGTTGAACGACTGTCAGTTCTTCCGGTTTGCAGATGCAATGATCACGGCAACCAACAATCAGTACACCCAGCAGCTCACTATTCCCCCGTAAGGGAAAGACAGCTAACTTGGAGGCTGAAATTTTGGCAGGCAGGTGCAGATACGAGAACGTTTCGGTTTCAAAATAACGATAGGACGTTAAATCGTTTAAGAAAGGATACACTTTATGGTATTCCGATTCGCCAAACTCGGTTTTGTCATGATCTGTCACCAAGTAAAGCTTTTGCAGAGGGCTTATCGTCAAAAAAACCATTTGCTGACACGTTAGTATCTCACGAAATGTCGACAGCAAATAAGCACAAATATCTTGAAGCTTGGGTAGACCGGCGATCTCCTTGCTAATTGCAACGGAAGAACTTAACTGTTTATGAGCGCGCTCCAAAGCCTGGTTTTTTTCCAACAATTCCCGGTTGGATTCATTCAACCTTCTGGTATAGTCTTTCAAACGCGCCAGCATGTGGTTAAAAGCGGAAGTCAGTTTTGCAACCTCCTGGCGTCCGCGGATATCAATGGGTGTATCAAGATTACCCTCATCAATCTGGGTAACCTTTGAGGCCAAAACAGAAAGTGGCCTGGTCAGATACACCAGCAAAAAATGCACGACAATCAACGCGATAACGATGATGGCAGCGGTTATGATGCTCATTTTGAACCATAGTTGTTTTACTTTATCCTCATAAGGTTTCTCTGATAGCCCCAGCCGGACTGTTCCGGCATTTCCGTCAAAAATCGGCCAGGCGATGTCAAAGATTTTTTCCCTTTTTTCCGTTTGAATTTTTTTGATGCGTCCATGGGTATTACTGATTGGCTTATTGAATTGAATCAAACCTTTAGGAATACCTTCCTTAAAAGTATGGGCCAGTACCTCACTGTCTTTTTCGATAAAAATATAGGCAACACTGGGGGTCGTTACCAGTTGGCTGTCTAACTCTTTTTGCAGGCTCACCAGATCGTTAATTAGTATAAAGTCCGCGCTGTTTACAGCAAGCTTGTGAGAAATGTTTTCCGCTTTTGCTTTGGCGCTCTCCATCAGCGCATTACTGTATTGCTGGATGACAAACTGAGAAATGGCAAATCCTATTAATATAATCATTACCATCACGGTAAGCTGAAGCGTCCTTTTCAAGCTGGCGTTTTTCATATTCAACTCCCGGGGTTGGCAAGTTGTTCTTTCATCGCCCTTATCGGGCGGTACCATTTCTCTTCAGGTATTGAAAATCGGTCTATCATTAGGTTGTTCAGTATTTGTTTTCCTTTTTCACCTGCGTGCATAGAGAGAGCAGCCTCCTGGATCTTTTCCTTAAGGGAATCGGGCAACATGTTTGAGGCAACAAGAGGAGGACTGCCAAATTTTTCAGATTTTTTGATCACGCGTGTTTTTGATGCGTTGATATCATTGTTTGCGTGAAAATACTCCCACTTATGACCCTCCACAGCTGCAGCATCCACAAGAGATTTTGCCACTGCTAAAATTGAATTGTCATGACTGTACGTGAAGTGCGTCTTGCTGAAAAATGTATCCGGAGTAGCACCCAACTGGTACAGCCAGTAGGTGGGGACGAGGGCTCCGGTATTGGAATTGGGATCGGAAAAAGCAAAGGTATGCTGTCGTAGATCGGTAAGTTTTTTAAACTGACTTTGTTTATTGACAATTAAATAGGACTGGTAAAAAGGGCTCCCCCTGACAACAGGCGTAGCAATGGCCTGAAACCGATATCTGTACTTTTCCAATGCGTAGGGACCGCTGCAGATAAACGCCAGGTCGATATCATCTTTGAGAAACATCTCGTTGATTTCTTTATAAGTTTTTCTCTGCACCATGCGGATATCCTTATCTACGGCTTCACCCAGATAGTGTATTAGTTCCTTATAATAAACAAAGGTCTCTTTTGGTGAAATCATGGCGGCAACCGCTACCCGAAGGGTTCCGGATTCTTTATTGCCCTCACTTGGTTTTTGTGCCGGAATCGTGTTGGAGAAATCGATTTGAGCATATTCCTTATCGGACGTGCAGGAAGAGACTGAAACCAATAGTATCAATAGGATACCAAATCGAACTGCTTTTTTCATTGTGTTACCTTCGATTTGTTAGCAAAATCTGAGATTTGCCTTGGTTTTCAGCAACTATTATACCCAAATCAGACGATTGTGTACTGCCAAAAATCCAATAGGAAATTTCTGAGCAGATTCGTCATTCAGCTTTCAGCAATAGATAGAATACTAATCCCGTTTTTCAGCAACTCCTTCAATCAATCATTGCTTAAATGGGCAAATGTCTGAATTGCCTGCGTATGTTTCAGGTTGGAAATAAAGTAGGAGAAATTGGATTTATTTGTTTTGCAAACGTTGAACTAACCGGCAGCTTTGACGAGTGGTGTATAGTGGTGGTCTTGTCAAGATCCTTGGGAAAAGAACAATTCGCGGGCTATTGCCGTCCGGTTAAGTGTCTTGTTCGGTTTTTCGTTTTCTCAGCTTCATTGCTTTTTTGCTAATTTCTTCAATGGATAAGTCTTCGTCCAAATCCTGTCGCCATTTTGTGTAATCAAAGTGCTCTCTTTGTATTAAAGCAATAAAGCGTTCTGTTTCGATATCCCCTAAAGTTTCAGATAATACTTTTATTCCTTTTAGCTTGATCTCAGTATCGGTAATCATGATATTTGCTCCTTTATAAAACCAAATGGGTCAATTATTTTGATTTCACTTATTTTTTCAGATTTATTTAATACTTTGTCATCCGTTGTAATAAAGTATACACATTTAGTTTCAATCGCACACGCAATATGCAAAGAATCCATTTTTTCAATCCATTGCGGTTGAATTGCTTAGCTAGTTTTATGATTTTAGGCTTTTTTTGAATATCTTGTATTGAGTACTTTTTCCATCCTTGAATTTGTATCCTCCGCTCTTCATACGGATTTTTGCTGTTTTCATAATCTAAAATATAAGACCAGACCATTTCTAGATTTCTTGACCTTATTTCCTCTTGGATTTTTAATTTTGCTTCAGCCTCAAGTTTAATTCTAAGTTGAGATTGGTCATCAAAAGGCCGATTGAAGCAACAATTGTCTAAATAAATTCTCATCAATATTCTTCTATTGGTTCATGGTTAAGCCTACCGAACTACTTGTTAAACAGAGCCGGTTTTTCGGTTCTGATTTTAATAAGTGTTTCCAACGCCTTTTGGTGTTTACAAGTAACCTACATGAGCGGATCGATCAAGTCTAAAAGCAAGTGGTTTATTGAGAATTTATTCTGAACATGTAGGTTTACAAAGAATATTCTGATTATAAATCCTTCGCAGCCAGTTCTATGAACCGGACCGATTAATAGCTCCGGAGGAGCGGCAGATAGTAGCCAGTGGTGAAAACCACTGGAAGAGAATTACGCCCATCAGCCAGAATCCCGTAGGGACGGCACAAAAACCTATCGAATCCAGATCTTGTGTCGTTCCTCTGGAACTCCGGAAAGTGCGTGATTGACCTACCAGCGGTTACAACCGCTGGCTATTATCTGCCGCTCCTACGGAGCTTGATACCATTTGGAAGAATATCAAAGGAGATAAACCCGAACCTACAAGCTTTCCAGATTGAGATGTCAACCATTTATAATCAGAAAAAATATTAAATATTTATTGAACTTCTGATGGGCAGTGGATTTCGAGAAACATTCATTCTTGTCCCAATTTCATCGTTTTTATGCAGTGGAAGTTCCTATTTGACCGAGGAGTAATGGCGCTTTAAGTATTAGGGGTAATAGAGATTTTGTTTCTTTTGGGGAAGTTTGTTTCATTGGGTTTTGAGAGTTTTGTCGACACGGAATTCGCCGGACTGCCAATCTACAGAACTGCAGGTGAAATGAGATGGGCCCAGGGGTTTGGCTTTGGATTTTATAATCAAGGGTTTTGCAGCTCTTGCTACCGAATCAATCGATGAAAAGTTGTGGCTCACCGATTTTGAAGCACACCAGGTTGCAGAATGTGGTCGGGACATGGTTGACCGCATGATCAAAAGGGTAGAGGAGGCTTTTAAAGAACAATTTTCCAAACCGTCTATAAATAAGCCTTAGTAGTAGCCAGAAAAATAGAGTCTAAAAGGCCGTTGGATCTTCTTTTGACTATGAATGTTTAATTCTTCAATAGCTCTTTACGAAAAACAAAAGAAGAGCTTAAATTTGTACCCTTATTTATTATGGTACCTGTTATGTGTCACTTGATTTACCTATTTTAAAATTTAAAAACAGGATTCCTCTCCGAATTAAATCAGTAGGGCTTTCATCAGACCCGTTGTTGCTTTTGGATCTTTGTTTCCATTGACTGTCTCCCAATCAATGGTTTCAGGTCGTCCACCCATTCTTTTCATGTAGTTGAGTATTGACGGATGATGAAAGATATTTCCTGGACGGAACAACTCGATATTTCCAATTTCCGGGGCATGGTCATCTCCCCAGGTGGACTTGACAAACATCCGATTCATGAAAGAACGGAAGTTGGTAAGATTTCCCATCGTCATTTTGTATAGCGAAGATGTTTCATGTTGACGGTTCCATTCCAACCAGGCATAGGATAATAACTCACTGGCCAGCAGGTCTTCCGAGGCTGTTATCAATCCATAATCTGGTTCCGATATATAACCATCATCTGGCCCAAAGGAGGACAGTACAACCCTTCCGGAAGTCGCAATCAGGCGAAGTTTGGATTTGATTTCCGGTACTTGGTTGACTTCTTCATACATAGCGTAGAAATCGCTTCCCCCGCTGTGAAAATCCCTGCGGCTGTCTTCTCTTAGGAATCCTACCCCCAGTTTCATTCCCACGGTAATATCACCCATAATATGCGATGATATACGAGGAGCATAAATGATATGATCCACCTCTTTTAGAATGTTTGGCAGCCAGATTGGCGTTTTCCAGTGGTGTGCATTTTCCGGTCTGGTTTCAAAATATCCATCATATCCAGCTTCCTCGAAAAATACGGGTTTTGCATTATTGTCTGCGATGGGTCTCATTAATTCTGCCGATTTGCAAAGCTCTCGTGATGATCCTTTCTTACTGTCTGTGGTCCAGTGCACATCTGCGACACCACTCTGATCCCCCACGAAGATGACACCTGCTCCTTTTTTTTGCAGAATCGATATCAAACCGTTTAACATCCAGGGATCAGATGTAGCGGGAAAAACGTTGCCAGAGTTAATCGAAAGTTTGATTAGCACACGATCGCCCTTGGAAAGCCACTTGAAATCCGTTGCTGCCGATAATGTCCTTTCGATGAGATCAGAAGAATTCACATGTTCTCCTTTTCCAATCCAGGCACTCGTTACATGCGTTTTATATCCATTGGCCACAGGAAAAGAGAGTGCAGAGTCATCTGCATTTAAGTTGGGCGGTTTCATAATTCCCGGTATCAGCGCAGAGCTGGCAAAACCTGCTGAAAGACCCAGAAAACGTCTACGACACATTGGTTTTTGATTTATCATCTTTTATCCTTTCAGGTGTTGAAGTTTTGTTGTTTACCAGTAATTGAAGGAATCCATTGATAGCTACTTATTCCTGTTCTTTTTCCATCTATATCTCTCCTAGTAAACGATTTATACATTAGCGACAATAAACTGTATTTTGGAAGATCCCAGCGATCAATCCTTTTGTATCGAGTTCACCGGCACCATTACCCGTCGTTGCTGCATTCGTATTCCTTGCAATATCCGCAATTGCTTCTTCGTGTATAGTGGAATCCTGCGATCGATTAAGTGCTTCGATTTTTTTAGAGATGCTTTTCGAAAAACGCAAGCAACTCTTCCGGATGATCATTAAACCAGTTATAGGCCATAAACCTATGCGGTTGATCTTTTTTGTCCAGCCAGAGAGCCTTTTTCTCCGTGGGAATCAGGTTGTATATTCTTCTGATATGATCCATGTCGGACCAAACGTCATTGACGTTCTGAACAAACAGGGTTGGTACGAGTATTTTATCAGCGAATAGTTCGGGATTCTGCCGTTCCATATTGATGCCGTTTTTTAGATAGACTTGTTTCAAAGCATCAATTACAGGTTGGGGCATGCCGGTCTTTCTGTAGAAGACTTCAATGGAAATTGGCTGGAGCGCTACCATAGCTCTTACTCTGTTTTCTTTATATACTTCCGGTCTTTCACTCATGCCCACCATGGAAATATAGGAGCTCTGGCAGAAACTGAGCAGTCCGATTGATGCTCCCTTAAACTCAGGATTATTCGCTATGAACTCAATGGCAGATACATTATCCAGATGAGCCTCAAAGGGATCGTGAATACCATCCCTGGGGCTGAAATCCGATTCTCCGTGATTTCTGTTATCATACATAAGGACAGTGTAGTCGGCTTCTACAAGATGCTTAGCCACAGGAATGAACTCAACATCCTTGTCATAACCTGTTTTAACATCGCCTTCATGAGCAACAGAATATCCATACTTTGTAAATGCACCGGGATGAGACAAAATAACAACTTTATCGGATCTCTTCCTAAGAAGCCAACCTACATGGTTAACACCGTCTTCAGACTTAAAATTAACCTCTTCAAAATTCAGTCCGTAAGCATCGGGTCGTTTTACGATGGGCTGCACCTTTTGTGGATAAAGAAACGTTTTTGCCATTGCTTCAATCTGTAACTGCATCTCTTCTTTTTGATTTGTTGACATTTGTGTCTCCTTTGTATTTCCAACTTTATTGGTTGTGCAAGAACTGATTATCAAAAATGAAATCGGTATAACAGCCGTAATCAGGCTTTTCGCAATTTTTCTCATAGTCGCTATTTAAACCTCCTGATAGTCGATTGATTTTTTCATTCAAAATGGCATTCAAAATTCTCTTTTGTATGGCGTTTCAAAAATACAAATATAAGCGCCATGATTTACTAATGCTTAGAATATAAGTTTAAAAAAGCGGAATTAGAATACATATAAATTCTGTTTCCTTGCACATTTGTCCTATAGTTTGGTTGCAAATTGACAAATTTAGGCATTTATTTGTAACAAACTACTTATGATGAAACAAATTAAAATTGACAAACGGAAGCAAAAAAGGACAGCTGACCTAATTCTGAAGGCAGCCAATCAGGATGGGATCACTGAGACAAAAATCAGAAATTTATTCTTATTTAAGGATACAACCCCTGAAAACAGGACATTACAAGTTTATGATCCCAGCATCGTCATTGCGGTTCAAGGGAAAAAAGATGTATTCATTGAGGAGCTACAATTCGAATATGGTGAAGGTATGTTCCTGGCAACGTTATTACCTGTACCTTTGGAATGTGTAGTTACAGAAGGAAGCCCGGAAAAACCGTTGCTTGGGTTGGCTTTTGCTTTAGACAAAACCAGGTTGTCCAAACTCATGGTTAAAATGAATATTCAGAATGAGCCCGAAATAAACTTAGACAAAATCAACACTTCCAGTATTTTCTCTGCTCCTTTGAATAATGAAATATTGGATGCTGCTTTTCGACTGATGACAATCTTGGCTGATCCTATGGAAGCTACTGTGTTGGGAGATGCCATAATGGATGAAATCTGTTTCAGGGTTTTAAGAAATGAACAAGAGGGGGTACTGACTTATCTCCTTCAGCAAAAGGGCCAAATCCATCAAATTTCCAAGGCCGTCGAAATGATCCATAATAATCTGGAGAAACCATTGAATGTTGATGATCTGGCAAATTTAGTGAATCTCAGTCGCTCCCGGTTCCATACGAAATTCAAGGAAGTAATGCATCTTTCTCCACTTCAGTACGCCAAGTCTATCAAGCTAACGAAAGCCAGAGACTATATTGCGAAAGGTAAGAATATCAGTGAAACCGGATATCTCGTTGGATACAACAGTCCGGCACAGTTCAGCAGGGAGTATAAGCGATATTTCGGTATGTCTCCATCAGAACACAATAGGGGAAGTAATTGAAATTTGATTTCTAAAAAACGAAATTCAATATTTTAACTACGTACACTTTTACTTGCTACGCGGTTTTCACTCTTCGAAAGAAAATCCAACTGGATGCTCGTGAAAACCATCAAAGTCACCCTTTGTTGCCGGTACACCATTGAGCCTTGCGATGGCATACACCATACTGTACTGACATGAAAGAAAAAATTAGGTAGTGCAAATTGGTGTAAAAACTCAGAAGTCAGTAATGATATTTTAGCAGCGCCTGCAATGTCTGAAACTTGCCCAGTTGATAAATCATACTCCTTTACATCTAAATTCCGCAGAAACTCAACGGTTTGTTTTAATTGAGATTGTATACCAGAGAATGACCTGTTTTCATTTTCAAATGATACTATATCTACATTTGCAATAGGACAGCATGATCGCAAGGAAAAATCAGCGGCAATTTGCACTTGTATAACAAGAGGGAACATATCATCGGCTAGTCTGGCCTCAAGAATTGAAGGATCACCACCAGTACAAGATTTAATCTTCTCAAGGAATTCACTCAACCGATCCAAGCAGTCAGTAAATATCTTTATATGATAATTATTCATTATCGAACTGCTTTTTTCATTGTGTTACCTTCGATTTGTTAGCAAAATCTGAGATTTGCCTTGGTTTTCAGCAACTATTATACCCAAATCAGGCGATTGTGTACTGCCAAAAATCCGGCAATAAATTTGATAATGACTCTTTCTACAGGGAACATAAGCCCCAAATGCCCGGATTATAATTCAAGTCATCAAATGGATCTGGAATTAGATGATTTAAGAAATAGATATATTTCAAAAACTTGTTTAGTATCTTTCAAATGAACAACAAAAAGGCAGCTTTAAGCAGACATTAAAAACCTGAAACATGAATATGAAGCATACAAAAAAAGGACAGCTCTTTACCGAAATTGTACTGGAAGTGTTTAAACTTAACGGACAACTGGTCTCCGAAGGTGACCGGTTGATGAAGGAATTTGATTTAAGCACCGTGAGCTGGAAGGTACTAGGTGCACTGGCTTTGGCAGAGTCGCCTCTTACCGTGCCGCAAATTGCCAGAAAAATGGGGCAGACTCGACAAGGCATACAAAGGATAACAGATGTCCTGGAAAAAAGAGGGTTGCTGCGTTATCAAACAAATCCGGACCACAAGCGTTCGCGATTGATTGCATTGACTGATCAGGGGAAAAACATAAACGAGAAATTGGATCAAAAACAGACTCCCTGGGCCAATTCAATTTCGGAAAACTCCAGGGAGCAGGATTTGAGCACAACAATTTCCGTTTTACAAAATCTGAACCGGGAATTGGAGAGCCAATAAACCGGGGCCCACCTAACAGCTCGATAGTTTAATCAATCTTGGCCTATCCCTTCCCATTCCCAAAATCTTTACTGATATCGGCAGTTTAAGAATATGTGAAACTAAGTAAATTGCCGATCCTTCCTGCAAAAAAACTATCAAAATAACTCCTTAAAACTTGTGATCAAAAACGAAAAGTTGCCGTAACTAGCAAATCAGCTTAAATAAAAAATACATTAAATTCAATCCGTTAGGAGAAATAGATAATTTTAATTTGACAATATATTGTCATATTGACAATATATTACCTATATGGTGATTTATTGTCATAGTTGAATTAGATAACTATTGACAATTTGTATTGTTAATTCTGTTTCTGTGAAATCAGAGCGATCTATCGAAGGAGTATATTATATGTCTGGATCTCATGATGTACTCGTTGTGGGAGGAGGTCACAACGGACTAACGGCTGCAGCATACCTTTCCAAAGCCGGACTTGATGTAGCAGTGGTCGAAAAGAAATCTTACGTTGGTGGGGGGGCTGTTACTTTAGAAACAAATTTACCGGGCTTTAAGCACGATGTCGCCTCGGCAGCTCACATATTCATTCAGGCTAATCCGCTTATACGTGGCGACGAGCTCAACCTGTTGTCCAAACATGGATTGGAGTACATCGGGTTCGACGAAAACCCGTCGGTTTCGGTTCTTTTCCCGGATGACAGCTATGTATCATTATATCGGGACCTGGATAAAACCTGCGATTCAATAGCTAAATTCTCATCTCACGATGCTGAAGCCTATCGCAAGTTCGCGTTGTGGACGCAACCAATTCTTGAGATGTTGATGCAGGGGTTTTTCTCTCCGCCGGCACCTTTTGGCGCCTTGTTTGCCCAGCTGGATCAACCCGGGCCGGGTCAGGAGCTAATCCGGGCCCTGCAGATGAGTTCGCTGGATATTTTGGACGACTGGTTTGAAAACAATTGTGTGAAAGCAGCGTTGGCCCGTTTTGTATCAGAAATTATCGTATCACCGGACGATATAGGCACCGGTGCATTTTTCTTTATCATGGTGCCCCTTCTGCACACCTATGGAATGGCAATTCCCAAGGGCGGATCAGGTGCTTTATCCGAGTCATTAGCACGTTGTATCGAGGCGAATGGTGGGAAGATATACCTTAACAGCGGCGTAACCGGCTTTAACACCTCGGGAGGACGTATTAAAGGGGTAGAAATCGAAACAGGAGAGACGATAAAAGCTCGTCAGGCGGTTTTAGCAGACCTTAATATCAAGCAAATACCGGAATTACTCAATGACGGCATTCTTGACGAAGAATTTTTACGCCATGTCAAGAACGTCAAGAAAAGTGTTTTTGTGGGATTCAATCAAAATCTATCCTTGAACGAGGCTCCTAATTTCAGGGCAGGCGATGAAGTGAACAGGTCCTGCCTGGTTGAGCTTGCGGACTGGCTGCCGGGAATGTGTCAGACATTTGATGGTTATAAATACGGCAAGGTTGACGGCAGTATGCCCTGCTGCATGGCGGCAACCGTCCATGATCCGTCACGGGCGCCCGAGGGGAAGCATACAGTTTATCTCTTTCAATACAATCCTTATGACATTGAAAGCGGACCCGAAAGCTGGAGTACCGTGAGGGAGGAAGTTGCCGAAACATGCCAGCAACATCTTCGCAAGCACACTACAAACATGGGACCCGAAAACATCCTTGGCAATACGATTTGGAGTCCGACGGATCTGGAGTCTTTTAACAGCGCATGGATTGGCGGAGATCCACTGCATGTACGGAACATGATCGCCCAGTTTTTCTCCCATCGTCCGTTTGCAGGGGCCGGTTATTACCAAATGCCGGTTGAAGGATTATATCTCTGCGGACCTTCGACACATCCCGGTGGGGGCGTGACCGGGGGAGCACGTGGAGCAGCGATGGTTGTGATGGAAGATTTGGGCTTGGATTTCGAAAAAACCTTGGGTTAAGGGGGAAGTATGGTAAATCTTCTTCACTACATTACGATTGGAATCAGTATCTGCTTTGTGACAGCTTTAGGATTGACAAAAGCTTCAATGTTTACATGGAGTTGGATAGTTGCCGTTTCGACGGGGGCACTACTCATACTCCTGGCTGGTAGCGCGATAATCTTTGAGACAGCTGCTCGTAGACCATGGATTTCTCGTCTGATGTTGTTTGTCTCTGCGTGTCTTGTACCGCTAGCTTGGTTTATCGACGGAACAGCGCGTTGGTATACGTTAATCGCAGGTTTGATAATTTCAATTAATTTATTGATGGTTTTGCGATTAAAGCCCGTCGCTCAGAGCTTTCTTCTTCATTCGTCGGATGGTGCTACATTGATGGAGATCAAAAATCTTGATGTACGTGGTTACGATATTGTACTTCGGGGTAAAATGATGGGAACTATGCCGACCTCAGCCCACATGAAACCGGAGGAGATGTGGGCTGCGCTGACCATGATGCCGATTGGTTTGATTCTTCGTCTTCCGGTTTTGCTGGTCAAAGCTTTTGGATCGGCAAGAAAGATATCAAATCGGACAGGGGGACAATCGCAAAATCCTTTCGAACGGGTTAGAAGGCGATCTGTCCAACCTTTGGACTGATTGAGCAAGGTACTGGTGCAACATTGTCACCTCACTTTTTTGTATTATTTTTTTTAATGTTAAAATGGAGTCTTGTTATGAAATTATTGTCACAAAAAATAGCTTTGATTACAGGCGCCAGTCGAGGCATTGGTGCTGCAACGGCAAAACTGCTCGCTGCTCATGGTGCTTCCGTAGCGGTTAATTATGCCAGGAGTGCGGAAGCAGCCGATCAGGTTGTGCAGGAAATTGCAAAAGCCGGAGGCAGGGCTTTAGCCGTCCAGGCTGACGTTTCCGATCCGGAACAGATTAAACAGATGGTTGACACGGTTAAAAATGAACTGGGAATCATCGATATCATGGTGTTAAACGCCGGTTTTACTTTCCCTACCGTTCCTTTCATTCAGTATCCTTGGCAGGATTTTGAAAAAAAGCTGACCAACGAGATAAAATCCGCTTTTTTTTGCTGTAAAGAGGTCGTACCCATGATGTTAGAAAAAAAATCCGGTTGTATTGTGGCCGTTTCCAGTGGTTTGTCCCGCCAACCCGGCATAGGATTTGTCGCCCATAGCTCAGCCAAATCAGCGTTGGATGCTTTTGTGAAATCTTTGGCTCTGGAACTGGGTCCGGAGGGAATTCGTGTCAACGTAGTCGCTCCAGGACTAACCGAAACAGATGCGATTTCCCATATGCCGGAAGAAATAAAAAAGCAGATGGCAGATCACACCCCTCTTAGAAGAAACGCTATGCCCGATGACATCGCAGGCGCTGTCTTAATGATGGCCAGTGAAGAGACTCGATTTGTCACAGGTGCTTACCTTCCTGTTAGTGGCGGAGGGCACATGATCTAGGAACGCCTGACAGAATAGTCTTTTTTGTACAATCGATACAAGCACGATTCTTTAGCTTTTAGCGCCAAAATCGGGAGTTTTGCGGAAAAAAGCTCCCGATTTTAGCGTCTGCGTTTTCATTAACGATCAATCTTATGAGGGAGACACACGATGGGCATCAGAAACACCGCAATAACATACGGTAGCCTGGTTATTGCTCTGCACTGGCTTACTGTTTTAACTGTATGTGGGTTGTTCACAACCGGAAATTTGGCGGCGGGGAATTCGGACCTGTTTTCATCCGGCCTGCTCCGCGCTCATGCTTTCGTCGGTTTTCTCACCCTGGTATTGGTCTGTTTTAGAATTGGCTGGATGATGTTTGATCGCAACCCCAAACCACCGGAAAAGTTATCTCCTCCCCGGGTGTTGGCGTTCAAAACCATCCATTATTTGACTTACCTTGCTTTGATTGGAATGGCATTGAGCGGTATCGGCACGTGGCTGGCAGGGGAGTTCAGTTTAACCACGAAATCGGCGATTTTCGGAGGAATTGTTCGGGAATTCCCGCCTTTGATGGCTCATCGAATTATTGCGAAACTGCTTGCCATGTTACTGCTGTTACATATCGGAGGCGTACTTTCCTATCAGTTCTTAAAATCGGACGTATTGCACCGGATTGGCATAACTTGGTTTAAAAAGTAACCGGGCGATCGTCTTAATCACTAACCTTGGTTAAAGGAGCAAGATATGAAAAGAAGAAAACCCGGTTTCCGACCGCGATTACCCGTATCTTT
>JAKSDL010000681.1 GCA_022360105.1 Pseudomonadota bacterium | reverse complement strand
GACGTCTTTTGTGGCAGTATTATACGCAATCACCTGCAAAAGTATGGCGATGCCCCTTTGGCGATAGTTGGCGCTGATCTGAATTGTATTTGCCTTAGCGGCACCGATCGATACCTCCATCTCGGTGAACTGCCCTGCAAACGCCTGGAGCAAACCTTTCTCCAGACTTTTGGAAATGTCATCAGTTTCTTTGGAATAAGCATTGACAACCCTGATATACATTTCGGTGTGATCGTCGTGTCGGACATCGGTTTTTGAAAAATGTTCTGCGACTTCAACAGCAGCCTTGTCCAAAGTGAGCGCATAGAGAACGCCGTTGTTTACGAAGAGGAAAATCAGGCAGGTGATAAGATATTTAATCATTTCGCTTGAAATGGCGGTTTAGCAATGCACAGCGCACAGGAATAAGACTGAACCGAAAAAAGATACAATTAACTAAACCTGGATATACAATAAAAGAGCTACAACATCAACCGATAACTATGAACGCTAACATACGGTATATCTGAACCGTCACTTATTGCATATCTGCGATGATCCGGCTTTGAGCTAATAACCCTTTTGAAAATCTATCAAAAACTTCAATGGTTGACCGGTTTCAAAATTATGAAGATTGGCAGTAAAAATATCAATCACTTGATGAGGAAATGACGTAGCGGCAATATGCGGTGTGACGTGAACATTTGGCAATTTCCAGATAGGACTGGATTGAGGCAGGGGCTCTTCTTCAAAAACATCCAAAACAGCACCTTTGATCGTTTTTGATTGCAGGGCCCAAACCAGATCGTCCTGGTCAATTGTTGCCCCGCGACCGACATTGATGATTACGGAACCTGGTTTCATGTTTTTAAGCCGTTGTTTATTTATTATTTTGTTTGTTTCTGGCGTATCCGGAAGCAACAGCACCAGGTAATCCACCAAAGAAAGAAAAGTATCGATTTGATCCAGGGTGAATAGCTTTGCAACATGTTCGACCTGCCCCGGACTTCGTTTTAGTCCGATCACGTTCATTCCAAAATGATTGGCGGTTTTGGCAACATGCAACCCGATAGACCCCAAACCTGCGATTCCAATCGTAAGATCGGCCAAAGATCGATAAGTGACTTCCTTCCAAACCCGTTCGGACTGGTTATACTTGATTTCAAAGAGTTGTCTTTCAAATGCCAGAATGTAGCCTGCCACATACTCGCTCATTAGCGGTCCGAAGATTCCCTTGACACCTGTCAGCCGGTAATCCTTTCTTAAATGTTGCTTGCAGAGAGCATCAACTCCGGCAAAGGTGGATTGGACCCAGGCCAGCTTTTCAGCCTTGGGTAAGAGTTGTGCCACCATATCCGGCCGGCCAAGGATGATATTGACATCCGTTATGCAGTCTTCAGCCTCTTTGGGGTTGGTAGCGACAAAAATTTCCAGGTTCCGGGGTTGGTGATTGTTGAGTTCCTTTAGGTAGGTTTCGGCTTGGTTGTCGACGATCAGAAGGTTGTGCATTTTAGATTTTAGAATGAAGATTTTAGATTTTCTGCACTGTGAAAGCAAAGCTTTCGTTTTATGTTTTAAAAGTAATATTTCATATGCCGGGTAGGATGGGCAACTGGGCTTTATGCATTTTAGATTTTAGAATGCAGATTTTAGATTTTTTATAATGTGAAAGCAGAGCTTTCGTTTTTGCATTTTAAAATAACTTTTTTAATTACGGGGTGGGGTAGGCAGATTGTATCGCCTCATCCTACAAATTCATTACTGATGGCTGTAGTGATCAAGTTGATGGGTAACGAGTTACTCATCCTACGGGTATTGGAAATTGTTGCTGTAATAATGCTTGTTGACGGAAATCAATAAAATAGTTAGTTTAAAGCTAACAAAATAATTAACGATCAAAAGGGTTATGGACAAACGAGAATTGGTGTTACATGCGGTTTCGAAGCTGACCGGGCTGACCAAGGAATGCAATCTGGAATTGTCGCAGCGTCTGGGAATGGCGGAACTGCAGTTAAATCAGTTGCACTATCTGCAGATTATCAACAGAACCGTCGGTTTGACGTTCAGTCAGTTTGCAGAAATTCTGAAAGTCAGCAAACCATCCGTCACTGAGATCGTCAACAAGCTGATCAAGGTTGATTGTGTCAGGAAAGTCCGGTGTCAAAAAGACGGACGTATGTATTACATTGAATTGACTGAAAAAGGAAAAAACATCTCGCAGGTTCAAAATCTGGCTGAACAAAAACTGGTGGATATCATTCTAAGAAACCTGGACGATGGTGAAATAGAAACCTTCGTATTATTAGTAAGGAAGCTATAAATTGTTAATTTTTTGAAAAAAAGTTAGTTAATTCCGAACTAATGTCTTATACTAAAAGTTAAGTGTTTTGATTTTGTGAACACAATGCGAATAATCAATTGTTGATTGATACCTATTAACGGACTTAAAACGCACCGCCAGGGGTAAGGGTGCTTTTGAATGAAAACAAGGGGGAAGCGGAGGTAGCTGACATGGTTACATCACGGTTTGATGGAACCTACCCAATCAAACCATAGGCAGTATTATGCGAAGGGTTCAATTGTATTTTAGTAACCGGAACCCGGGAAAAAAGAATAAATAATCATGGAGACAAAAAATGGATCAACTCCCCAATAAGACACAGCTTAGCATTATTCCCCTGACCCAAACAGTTCTATTCCCCGAAGTTAAAAGCGAAATTCGCTTAAACAAGAGGACAGGTGAAGCCATTGTCAAACATTTGGAAGAGGACGACAGTTTTGCCATCGGTCTTGCTATCAAAGAGAGTGCCGAAACCAATCCCACGTTTGCTAACAAATTCCATAAAGTCGGAGCATTGGTGCAGGTAAAATCACAGCGTTTACATCGAGGAGGATATCACTTTCAAATCCAGGCAATCGAGCGAGTTGAAGTGAGCAATATCCGACAAATCGATAAACATCATGTCGCAGAATACAAGCCTGTGTATGATATTAGCGATTTGAATGAGCTGGATGCCACTAAAATGCTGGATTATATGAAGGAGATCACTTATGAGATCAGTAAAAGCGTTAAAGGCTCCGAGCCCTATGTCAAAGCTGTGGAGAGCTTCAATACCATCCCCCAGTTGATGGGATATTTGATGCCTTTTTTAAATTCCTCCCTGCAGGAAAAGCAAACCTTGTTGGAAATCAATTCCTTAAGAGAAAGAGGGATTAAGTTTATGGATATGCTCCTGCAGCAAAAGGAATCGATAAAGCTGCAAATGGAAATGGCTCAAAAGTTTTCTGAAGAATCCAATAAGAATTATCGCAAAGCCTTCCTTAGAGAGCAACTCAAAGCTATTCAGCAGGAGTTAAATGAAAATTCCGAAAGCGGCTCCAAAAAGAAGGACTATCGTGCGGAAATTGAAGCTGCCGGAATGCCCGATGAGGTGGAGAACGTTGCCCTGGAGGAACTGGACAAACTTGAGGCGCAAGGACCCGGCAGCCATGAAAGTCATGTGATCCGCAGCTATCTGGATTTGTTGATTGCCTTGCCCTGGAAACCGTCTGAGAAAACCGATATTGACATTAACAAAGCCAGGGACATTCTCAATGACCAGCATTACGGGCTGGAAAAGGTTAAAGAGCGAATTCTGCAGCATCTCGCTGTGATGAAATTGAAAAAAGAAAAGCAAGGTTCGATATTGCTACTGGTGGGGCCTCCGGGTACCGGTAAGACCAGTCTTGGCAAAAGCATTGCCGAAGCCTTGGAGCGCAAGTATGTGCGGATCAGTCTGGGTGGCGTCAGAGATGAAGCTGAAATCAGGGGCCATCGAAGAACCTATGTAGGTGCTTTGCCGGGAAGAATCATCCAGGGAATGAAAAAAGCCGGCGAACGGAATCCGGTGTTTGTTCTGGACGAAGTGGATAAAATCATGGCTGCTTACCAGGGTGACCCTGCCAGTGCTTTGCTGGAAGTTCTTGATCCCGAGCAGAACAACTCTTTTTCGGATCATTACCTGGAAGTTCCGTATGATCTGTCCGATGTCTTTTTCGTTGCCACGGCGAATACCACTCGTACAATACCGGGTCCGCTGTTGGACAGGATGGAAGTTATCGAACTCTCCAGCTATACGGCTACTGAAAAATTCCATATTGGAAAAGATCATTTGATAGATCTGGTGCTGGAAGAGCATGGATTGACCAGGGAGCAGATTCAAATTGAAGAAGATGCGATTAAGTCTATTATTGATAAATACACCCAGGAGGCGGGAGTTCGGGGCTTGAGAAAACAGTTAACCAAGCTGGCCAGGGTAGTTTCTGAGAAGATTGTGTCAGCAAAGGTCGACCTTCCTTATGTGATAAGCAATGAGAACATTGAGGACCTGCTTGGTAACCAGGTGACCAGGCATGATATGGCCCAGGTTGATAATCCACCGGGAGTATCGACTGGTCTGGCCTGGACGCCGGTCGGAGGCGAAATACTGTTTGTGGAAGCCATGAACATGGAAGGAACAGGTCAATTGACCCTTACCGGTCAATTGGGCGATGTCATGAAGGAATCAGCCAAAATCTCATTAAGCCTGGTGCGTTCGAGACTGGCATTCAATCTTAACAACATCGATTTTAAAAAGAGCGATCTTCATATTCATGTTCCCTCAGGTTCAATGCCTAAGGACGGACCTTCCGCGGGTGTTGCGCTTTTTACCTCGGTGGCATCATTGTTGATGAAGAGAAAGATAGATCCGCAATTGGCCATGACCGGTGAAATCACCCTGCGTGGCTCAATCCTGCCTGTTGGTGGCATCAAGGAAAAGGTTCTGGCCGCTCACAGGGCCGAGATCAAGAAAATAATTCTTCCCAAGGAGAACAAGAAGGATCTCAAGGATGTTCCGGAAGATGTAAAGGAACAGCTTTCCTTTGTTTTCATCGACACGATTGAAGATCTGATAAAGGAAACACTGGGTATCGAGCTTCCCAAGCAGGAAGCCGTGGTGATCAATCGTTCAAATGAACCAGGCGTTGCTAGTACCTAAAGAAAAAGGGTGATTATCACCCTTTATTTAAAAACCTTGCATTCTGCAGCAAAGTCGCAATGTTTGCGACAGCCCTCATCCAGTTTTGGATTTGTGATTTTATTCCTGCATTTGTCGCAAATCCGGACTGGGTCATCTTTGAAGAATTCAATCGCATGCCCGCAAGTCGGACATTTCACCTCAAAAATATCTTCAAAGGTCCAATACCTGGTGTCTTGTCCGGGGCATTTCATGGTTAACCAATCATCAATTGATGTAGTTAATTATCTGGTTCATCATTTAAATCGATTAACGAATCGGCTCTTTTGGCAAAGATAGGGCGGGAGATCCGGCGGCAAAATCGATCAAAACCGCGATATCGTCTGCATAACCATTGGGATAGTTTGAATCCGCCCCACACTACAGCCACAAATAACAGGAAGAATTGAGCCCTTTCCATAAAAGGCATTTGGTCGTCACCCATGGCGACGAGCAGGACCAAGCCTAAAACACCCAGCATGATGAGGATAGGCGTGAAATCCAATTCATCGAAAAACGGGACTATTTTCAACGATTTGTCTTCCTCAACAATAAATTTGCATAAACATTGATCACATTTATATGCACCGGGCCTTGGTCGCGGGTGTTCTTTCTCGCAATCCGGGCAATTGATGGTGTTCCCGGAAGGTTTTTTGGGTTCTTCATTTTCTGAGGTGGTGATTTCTTCTGTCATTGGCGTTTTATTGATTATTTGAGCGATAGGTTTTCGTATTGCAGTTCTTTAAGCAGGTTTCCATCATACTTCTTTTGATAGAGGATCGAGATAGCAATCATCAAACCTCCGACCAGCATTAGCGCGAGAATTCTATATACGGCATCATCAATCTGGGACCAGATGTCAAAAAACATAATTTTGCAGACGGTCAGGATCAAAATATACAAACCGATGGTTCTCCAGCGCACAATATTTTTCTGGATACCATAATTAAGCAAGGCGAAAGTCAATAATCCCCAGTATATGGTGATAATGAAGCTGTTTTTATCGGAAAAATTGAACACATAAATACTGGTTATGACAAACAAATATAGACCATATCCGGCGCCGAGTCCATTTAATGCTGAATCAAGATACTTTGTTTCGGTTTCATCCGAGGAAATCATAAGCTTTTTATAGAGATAAACGCCGCATCCCAGTAAAATTGTTGCTAAATATTGCATCACAACCAGGTAGGATAGATTGTCCCGGACGAGATTCGAATGAATCATGGGTTGAAGTGCGGTGTGGTAAATGAAAAACAAGATCCAGGCACCGATTAGAATGAAACGCAGTTTATGGGCATAAATTCGTGCGTAAACAACGGATAAGGCCACTACAGCGAGTGTCATTCCGAACAAAGACCAACCATGTCCATGGCCGGGGATAATAATCACCAATAAAACTCCCAGCAGGACCAGCCCTGCCAGATGCATGGCATCATGAATCCATCTGAAATCTTTCTTTTCGTTTTCCAGACATTTTAACATCACTACAAATGCAGCGAAGATAACCGATAGTGGAATCAGACTCATGAATTCTTCGGGCTCGACCCTGTCGATCAATTCAAACAGTTTTATAAGACCAATGGCCATGAGTATGGAAGCCGCTGCGAAAAGCTTGATATCCCGGTTTCGGCGATAAAAGAAATAGATCAGCGCTGCTTCAAACAGCCAGACAGCGGAAACCACTTCGGAATGTTTGGAGAAGACGAATGCAACAGCTAAAGAAAACAGTGAAATGGAAATACCAAGCAAGGTATAAATTACATCCTGCGCGGTCTTCACATCTGTTTTTACCAGCTTGCTGTACATGGCATACCCTAGGAAGAAATAGAGAATAGCCTGGGCCAGAAATGCCAGCCCAAGTTCTGTGCCACTGAAATATAGTTGTCCAAAATAGTAGATCTCGCCCGAGGTAAAGAGTACTCCTGCTACCAGCCCTAAAACCAGGTTCATGATTCTGCTTTCCAGCAGTGATCGATTCACAAAAGGAGTCAGCAAGTTGAGCAGAAGGAATCCGGCAATGCCTGCTACACTCACCCACATAAAGTTGCCTTGTCGCTGGATAATCATTAGCAACAATAGAATACTAATACCGGTTCCCAATGAATACAGGTACTGAAGGCCTTTACGTGTTGAGAAGCTGTAGCTCGATACCTGGAAAATAAATGCCGAAATCATAATAGCCAGATAGCTGGCCAGAATTGGTATGATAATAGGGGGCGAAGCCCTGAAAAAGGCAGCCGAAACTGGTTGTAGTAACAATCCGATCAGGCAGGCAAATATGCCAAGAACGCCGAAAAAGATATATTGCAGTCGCACGGCAAGCTTCCCGGCGATGATGGCGAAGATGCTGACATAGATCGCCAGCATAGTGGTTAAAATATAAACCAGATCCGAAGGATAGAGTGATTGTGAATAAGCCAGACCCAAAATGATGACCAATGGTGCTGCCAAACTCATAAATATGAGCAGAATTGAGGTTATGGCAAAAGTGAAAACCCCGGAAACGATCATCAATAGAATAAATGACAGGTAACCGAGGATAATGGTGATGGTTTCGAATTGCGACCACAATTCAATACGTCCGTAGGTCAATAGTGCGGCTAAAAACAGGTAGCTTCCCATGTAATACCAGCCTAGCGCGTTAGATCGTTTTGTTTTGTACGCTATAGCTATTGCCAGATGGGATAACACCCCCGTTGCAACCAGCTTAAACAGCCAGTGTCCGGAGCTTGTGAAAGGTGCGGCAAGAAAAAGGAGGTTCCCGCCGATGAAGGAAATTGTCAGCAGGTGCTGAATGAATTTGTTTTGCTCCGATTTTCTGACTACGCCCAAAACCAACGCACCCAACGCAACCACCATTCCGTAGCCTGTCAGTGTGTAAGGAGTTGTAGAGGCATCCGCACCTATCAGGAAAGGATTCAGGAACGCCACAATAAATGAAAAAAACAGCAGGGTGTCCGATCTATAGAGCAGGGAAGTAACGACAGCCAGAACCGTATTAACGATCAATAACAAAAATGTTATGCCTTCATTGAGAATCATTTGCTCAGTGAAGGTGCCATCACCAATTAAATAGCGGCCGGAAAGGATAACCAGGTAGTTGATCAAAATACCGGTGCCGATCAGAACCCGAGACTCCCTGACCAGCTTCTTCTTGTCCAGGAACAATCCCACACCATAGAGAACAAAACCAATTGCAAAACCGATGCACAGCTTGCCCACGGGGCCGATAGCCCCATAAACCAGTTTTAGTAAAAACAGGACTCCCAGAAAGAGGAGGATGCCACCCACTTTTGCCAGTAGGTTTTCCGAGAAAAATCGTTGGATGGCGTTGGGTTCTTTTGGTGGTTGTGGTTTCGGAATTTCAGACGTTTTTGCCACGACTTCGGGAGCGGGTGTGGGTTCGGAAACAGTCGTGATTTCAACGGCAGGAGCAACTGCCTGGGTTTCTTCTGTTGCCGGTTGCTCTTCCACTTCATTAACTTGCGGTTGCGAAGGAGGCACCTGCTCCTTCCCGGGTTCCTCTTTCCTTTCGAAGGCAGCAGCACGAGCGGATTCAAAGCGGTCCAGTCTCTCTTCCACAAAGCTGGTGAGATTGTCTTCTATGAATTTTTTTGAGAGAAACAGCTTTTTGGAAAGCAACGTGAACATGAGGAAAAGGAACCAGTAAAAAATTTCACCTACACTGACAGAACCTACTGCTTCGTAAATCGCATGGCCTGTCATCGAATTGAATATTCTTGTAAAAACAGACCCCAAAGTCAGTGCGCAAACCCATGCAATTCTATTCAAAACCTTATTCATCTCTGCTTTCCGAATTGAGGTTGGAATGATCGATCGATTTTATTTTTCTGATCATTCTAAAAATCAAGAAACCAAAAACTAATGTTATCAATACTATAATCCCGATAACAAATCCTTTGTTCGACTCTATCAGGCGATCATCCTTCTGATCACAGATATCACCAATACCATCCCGATCGTTATCCCTTTGATCCTTATTGTAATGGAAAGGACAATTATCCTCGGCTGCGACAAATCCATCCCCGTCGTCATCTTCACAGACGTTACCGACACCATCATTGTCAGCATCAGCCTGATTTTTATTTGCATGGGACGGACAATTGTCCAAGTGTCCGATAATTTCATCATTATCGGAATCTTCACACATATCCCCAACCCCGTTTTTATCGAGATCCAGCTGATCTGCATTCTGTAGATTCGCACAGTTATCGCAGGCATCTCCGATACCGTCCCGGTCGGTATCCCGCTGGCTGTTATTGGCTACATTTATGCAGTTATCTTTGTTGTCAATAATTCCATCACCATCCTTGTCGTTGGCTTGCAGAAATTTATCCTCCTCTTCACAACGATCACCCTTACCGTTTTGATTGACATCCAGCTGACTGGGATTGTACAGGGCACAGTTGTCGCAGGCATCTCCGATACCATCGTTATCCTGGTCAGACTGGCTTTGGTTTTTGAGCGTCAAGCAATTGTCAATGCTGTCAAACACACCATCGTTGTCCTTATCAAACTCACAAGCATCGCCGATTCCGTTGATATTGATATCTTTCTGATCTGCATTGCTGATATTCAGGCAGTTATCCAAATGACCGGGGATTCCGTCACCATCGTCATCACTGCAAAGATCGCCACGTTTGTCCGCGTTTGAATCCTGCTGTTTCGGATTAAACAGATAAACACAGTTATCCAGACTATCGCCAATACCATCGTTGTCTGAATCTCGATCATAAAAATTCCTGGTTTCCTTATCGAAATCGCAGGCATCTCCGACCAAATCCCGGTCACCGTCCAATTGACTGTGATTGGCTTTAAAACGGCAGTTGTCTTTATGGTTGGGAATACCATCATTATCGAAATCGTTGTTATAAAGGGGGCTGGTGTTATAATCGAGATCCACCAGTCGTGTTGATGAATTGATACTGAATGCTGTTTTTTGAGCCCCTTTCTTACTTTGCTCATAGAGTTTTGGGTAATCCTCATCCAGGCACTCAAAAGATGCGTACAGATCGATGGGACTGTGATCGTTTGGTTTCACCAGGTAAATAACCGGTGCCGGGTTTAAAATGCTTAATTCCCGGATGGAAACAGGGTAGCGTTTGTTTTCCTGTTTTTCCGGAGGGTTAAACCTGATTTTCAGATATCGCCAGGTATAAGCTTCGGAATTTTCGACTTCAATGTAGTGTTGATTGTTTTTCGAGACGAAATATTGAATAGAAGCTTTTCCCTGGTAATGAAGCTGGACGGAAAACGTTCCCGGTTTCAGTTGTTTATTGGCATCGATCACAAGTTCAAATGGTTTGTCGGAATATGGATCAAAGGAAAGGGTTGATTTATAGTTTCCATCAAAAAGCAAATGGGCCTGATTCAGATCTTTCGGTGCAACTCCGGATAAATACAAAACAGAATAATCAATATATTGTAAACGTCCCATTTCGAAAATTTTATGCAATAGGACTTTATTATTTTGAACAAAAAATACCTGATCTCTGTGGGGAATTCTGATCTTTAGGGTGTCTGTGCCGGGTTTGATGATTCGGCTTCTTTCCAGAAAACATGAAGAATCCAGATCCGACCAGTTTCTGGGTCTTTCCGTTGCAGGTAATGAAGTGCTGAGAATTGTGAGTACGGTTAACAAGAGGAAATGTTTCATTATGTGTTTTTAAAAAGATGACAAAGTTAATTTATACGTCAAATTGTAGAATGGGCAACTTGTCGCCCATCAGTCGGTTCGAGAGCCTGTCTTCACTGTTATTCGGTTAATCAAGTTGATGGGTTCGTCGTTTCGCTTTGCTACACTCCTTAACCCACCCTGCAACTAATCAACAATTGAGATTCTATTGCCTGCCCTATCCATTCGGTTTTTCCGATCCGACTTCTACAGGTCTCATTAATAATAACCAATACAAACAATCAATTTAATTCATTATTAATTCAATGTACAGCCGCAGACATTCGGATACCTGAAAATCGCTCCGGAAAAACTGCAAAACATGGATGGATTCAGGCAAAATAATAGTAAAAATCCGTGACAAAATAGTAAAATTCGATTAATCCTCAACAATCATATCTACAATGAAGGCAATTTGATATAGGGCGAACCAATTCAAAGCCGATTCTCATAACCTGATTTCAGATCACTCCTATGACTATAAATACAAAATTCCTGGCAACCGGTGTGGGAAGTATGCCGTTTAAAGATCCCGAACAGGCATTGGATGTGTCATTCGGGCACCTCAAGGAATCACCATTCTGGCCTCAACTTCCGCAGACGGGATTGCTTGAGCAAATGGATGTGCAATACTCGGAAGGTATCCCCTGTGTAAAAATTGAACCTGAAAAAGACCGGATATTTATTGATACCTCCGGTGATTATTCAGATGCCTTTGCAGAGTTTTATGAGTCTTACATGATGGCAATGGATCCGGATGAGGGAAATGGGGATTGTTCAGCCCTGGCTATCAGTCCCAAATACTCGCTAGGCATTTACGCTGCCGAAAAACGCCTTGCAGACCAGGGATCGAAATTTCCCTATCTTAAAGTCCACACAACCGGTCCCTGTACCTTTGCCTTGAACACTGTCGATGAAAATAAAAGAGCAATCTATTACAACGAAGAATTTAGGGATGTAATAGTCAAAGCCCTGGCTATGAAGTGTCGCTGGCAAATCCAGAAGTTTCAGCCTTATGCGGACAAGATCATCTGTTTCATTGACGAACCCATCCTCTCCGCTTTTGGGAGCTCCACTTATGTTTCCGTGGAAAGGGATGACATTGTTGCTCACCTGGCAGAGCTGATAGAGGCTGTCCATATGGATGGCGGACTGGCAGGTGTTCACTGCTGCGGAAATACGGAATGGAGTATATTGGTTGATGCCGGAGTTGACATCCTTAATTTTGACGCCTTTGAGTTTGGAGAGAGTATCACCATGTATCCGGATTCGGTGAAGGAATTAACGGAGGCAGGCGGAGCCATCGCCTGGGGAATTGTTCCTACATCAAAAAAAATCAACGAGCAGACGGCAGAAGGTCTTGTCACATCATTGAAGGCAATTATGGATAACCTGGTAGGACAGGGTGTTGACAGAGAAAGGCTGCTGCACCAATCCATAATAACGCCTTCCTGCGGTACCGGTTCCATGAAACCGGATGATGCTGAGAAGGTTTTCGCTATGACTGCTGCTGTATCCAACCATCTTCGTGATCTCTACAATTTTTAACTTCAAATGAAACTAGCTGTTTCAGGAAAGGGTGGCGTCGGTAAATCGACTATAGCCGGCGCCCTTGCCTTGGTACTTGCTGAAAAAGGAAAAAGGGTCGTAGCCCTGGATGCAGATCCCGACGCCAACCTGGCGACTGCCCTTGGTTTTTCAGATCATTTGCGTGACAAAATTGTCCCAATTTCAAATCAAATCAAACTTATAGAGGAAAGAACCGGGGCAAAAGTAAAGCAGTACGGACAGATGTTCAAGCTGAATCCGGATGTATCCGATGTCGCTGAAAAACTGGCAGTTACAGGCAATGGAGTCTCGCTTCTGGAATTAGGCGCCGTGGAAATGGGAGGAAGCGGTTGTGCCTGTCCGGAAAATGTGTTTATCCGCTCCCTGGTAACTGATCTGGTTCTGTATAAGGGAGATATTCTGATAATGGATATGGAAGCAGGTGTGGAACACCTGGGGCGGGCGACTGCAAAGGGTGTGAATGCAATGCTGATTGTTGTGGAGCCGGGCAAAAGGTCTATTGAATGTGCCGAACGAGTGATGGCAATGTCCAAAGAGATCGGGATCAACAAAGTTGAGGTTGTTTTCAACAAAGTTACCAATAACGATGATCAATGCTACCTTGAATCTGCCTTGCCTGGTATCAAGCCCCTATCTATCATTCCCTATTCAGATGATATCAGACGCGCCGATCAATCCGATGACCTGATAACAGAGACCATTGGTAAAGATCTGAACAAGCGGCTGCAACTTCTGGCTGAAACCCTAATCGAGAAATATTCACAATGAGTTATACTATTGCCGTTTGCGGGAAGGGAGGAGTAGGTAAAACCACCGTGGCCGGCTTGCTGGTGGCGGGTCTAATTCAAAGACGGCACCGTCCGGTATTGGCTGTCGATGCAGATCCAAACAATTGCCTGGATTCTGTCCTGGGAGTCACTGTAAGGAATACTATCGGTGGCGTCCGGGAAGAAGCAAAGGAGATTGCCGGAAAAG
>JAKSDL010000484.1 GCA_022360105.1 Pseudomonadota bacterium | reverse complement strand
TGGGTAGTACCTTTGGTAAGGTGTTTCGAGTCTCCACATTTGGTGGCAGTCATGGAAAGGTAGTTGAAGCAATTGTAGATGGATGCCCCGCTGGTTCGGAACTGGAGGAGGGGATTGTTCGAAAGCAATTGGATCGAAGAAAACCAGGCCAAAACAAAATTACCAAGAACCGGTCGAAAGCAGATACAATTGAAATCCTGTCCCGACTGTTTGGAGCAAAACCCCCGGGAACGTCTATTGGATTGTTGGTATAAAACAAACATGCCAGGCCCGCCTCCCATAACAGGGTGAAAGAGCTGTGTCGTCCCGGGGCATGCCGATTTCACCTGTGACATGGGATATCAGCACAGGGATTTTCAATGGTGAAACTATTTATGGAACATTGAGCTTTAAACCCTCGTCAACTATGCTGCGAAATCAAAAACCGTCAATTTGAGTGAAGAAGAAATTGACTTTACGGCAAAAGGAAGGCATGATCCGTGCGTGTTATCAAAAGCGGTTACAATCGTTGAGGCTAGGGTAAATCTTGTCTTGGCAGATCAGATGCTGCAGTTTGCAACCGCTAAAACAGAGCGTTTGAGAAGAATCTATCAAACTGGCTGAAAAAATATAAAAATAGAGTTGCAATAACTGGGTAAAACTGTAGAATATTACGGCTCAGATAGATGATTAATTTTGGTAAATACACTCTCAAATGAAATCAACTTATTGATTGTATTAATGAAAATTTTTAAATTTGATTTGCGCAATGGAAGAAATTAAAGAAAAATTGCTGGAAATGCAGGAAACCATTTTGAACGACTTGGAATCTGACCGAGACAAATCCAAAACGGCAATCAGTGGTGACATAGGCGACGATATTGATCACGCCAACGAGGACAGGAACCGGGAACTGTACCAACTGCTTTGTGAGCGGGATCAGGTTAAGTTGGAACAGATTCATCGGGCCCTGGACGCGATTGAAACCAATACCTATGGTGTGTGTGAAGATTGTGGCGAAAAAATAGGAAAAAAACGGTTGATTGCACTACCTTTTACAAAGTTGTGTGTTGATTGTAAAAACGAAGAAGAACGAACAAAAGGAATCAGTCGGGCAACCAGTGATTTATCATCTTCTTTCTCCGGATCAGATACTGGCGAGTTGTAAGTCACTGCCGATTTGTATCTTTTCTCATGATACGAATGATATATGACTAATTTTCTGGCTTTTAATCCGGAATCCTATTATCTATTCTTCCTCGTTGTCCTGCGCATATCGGGCATTTTTGTCACTGCCCCAATCCTCAGTTCTGAGAATGTTCCACGGTCCGTAAAACTATACCTGGCAGTGATTTGTTCGCTGATTTTGTTCAGTGCACTGCCAGCTACGGATATCAAATTTGGACTTTTCAATACCATCGATTACTTTCTTCTTGCTTTTAGAGAATTAATGATTGGTCTGCTGCTGGGGTTCATTCCACGCATGATGTTTGCGGCAGTCGATTTTGCCGGAACACTGGTCGGTTTTATGATGGGATTGAGCATAGCCAACGTGGTGGACCCGCAAACTGATCTGCAGGTATCTATCATCGCTTCGCTGGAAGGTTTGATAGCAACCCTGTTGTTTATTGTTTTAGACGGTCACCACATTTTTCTTCAAGCCATTTCATACAGTTATCAATATGTACCCGTTGGCGGATTTTTGTTTACAACCAATAAAATGGATTTTATCCTCCGGGCCATGGGGGATGTGGTTATTATTGGTCTAAAGCTGGGTGCACCGCTGGTCGTTGCCTTGTTGCTGGCAAACGTGATTATGGGATTTATGGCGCGCAGTATTCCTCAAATGAATGTATTTATCGTGGGATTTCCATTCACAATTGGTTTGGGCTTTATTTTGCTAATCTTAGGTATGCCTCATCTCGTTCGTGCGATGAGTATGTTATTTGGTAAAGTGGGAGAACAGGTAATTCAGTTGATCCAGATGATGCCCAAATAGGAGTTAACGGTCCATGGCTGAAAGTTCGACTCAGGAAAAAACCGAAGCGCCGTCGCAAAAACGGCGGGAAGATGCCAGGAAAGAAGGACAGGTAGCATTTAGTCGTGAGGTCTCAGGTGTGGCATTGCTAGGCAGTTTTCTCCTGGTGTTTTATTTCCTGGGACCGATGATGATCGAAGCGTTTGGTGATGCTTATCGGCAAGCTTTTATTAATTTATCCCTGGCAGAATTAACCACTCCGATGCTGGTAGAACTGACCAACGGTTACATGAGCGATGCCGTGATAGTTGTCGTTCCTTTTTTCCTCACAGCCCTGGTGGTTGGAATCATGTCCAGCATTGTCCAAGTTGGATTCAATCTCACCGGCAAACCATTAGTTCCAAAGCTTGAGAAATTAAGTCCTTTGAAGGGGTTTGGCAGAATATTCTCCAAACAGGCTTTCAGCGAGTTCCTGAAATCGGTGTTTAAGATGGGTGTCATCAGTTACATCGGTTATTATACCTTCAATACCAGTCTCGAACAAATAATTAAATTGATCGATACGGACGCCGAGCATCTTCTATATGATTCCGGGCAGATCATTTTTGAATTTGTATTTCGGCTGTTCCTGGCATTTGTAATCCTGGCCATTTTTGATTTCATTTTTCAGCGCTGGAACCTGGAACAAAAGCTGAAAATGTCAAAGCAGGAAGTCAAAGAAGAACACAAGCAGCTTGAAGGTGATCCTGCTTTGAAAGCCAGAATTCGGCAGGTTCAGCAACAATTGAGTCAGGCCAGAATGATGCAGGACGTCCCTGATTCCGATGTGGTGATCAGTAACCCCACCCACTTTGCCATTGCCCTCAAATATGATCGCGAATATATGCAGGCGCCCCAGATAGTGGCAAAGGGGATCGATTATATTGCGCTGAGGATTATCGAGATTGCAGGGGAAAATGATGTGGTGGTATATCATCACCCGGGTGTGGCACGAGCATTATATTTTCAGGCCGAATTGGGTGATTCCATCCCGGAAGAATTCTACAAAGCAGTCGCTGAAATCCTTGCCTTTGTGTACAAAACACAAAAAAAGAAGCGATAGCACCCCTCAAAATATTCATCTGGTATTCTTACTGCATTTCTTATCCAACCACCGGAATTATTTACCTTCCGACAGATCTATCAATTACTTGTGTTTACAGGATTAGAAAGGTTTTATGGCGACACTGGCGAATCGCGGACCAAAGGTTAAAATTTTCACTCCCGATAGTTCCCTGGCGATTGGAATTATCGGAGTTTTGGGGATTATGGTCCTGCCGCTGCCACCATTTCTGCTGGATATGCTGTTTGCCACAAACATCATGTTTTCCGTATTGATCCTGTTTGTAGCGCTCTATTCCGTAAAACCCCTTGATTTCTCAGTATTTCCCAGCATTTTGCTGGTTACGACTATTTTCCGTCTTTCATTGAATGTTGCTTCCACCCGTTTGATTTTATCCAATGGTAAACAGGGTTTGTCAGCTGCCGGAGCCGTTATCGAAGCTTTCGGCGGATTTGTGGTTGGGGGAAATTATTTCATCGGTATTGTGATCTTTCTGATCCTGGTATTGATCAATTTCATCGTTATTACCAAAGGTGCAGGACGGATTGCAGAAGTGGCTGCCAGATTTACACTGGATGCCATGCCTGGTAAGCAGATGGCGATTGACGCAGATCTGAATGCGGGTATTATCGATGAGCAAGCGGCTCAAACTCGACGAGCGGAAATACAAAGAGAGTCCGATTTCTTTGGGGCCATGGACGGTGCCAGCAAGTTCGTCCGCGGGGATGCCATTGCGGGTTTAATCATTACCGGAATTAACATTATTGGCGGTCTTGTTATCGGGGTGATGTTTTATAATATGGATATCTCCACGGCTGCCCAGAATTTTACTTCTCTGACCATTGGCGACGGACTGGTCTCCCAGATACCTGCATTGATTATTTCGACAGCTGCCGCCATTGTTATCAGTAAGGCCGGTGCTGAAAACCGGTTGGGCGTGGATTTTGGTATTCAAATCCTTGGCAATCCTATTGCCATCTGCCTGGCTGCGTTAACCTTGTTTGTTTTTTCGTTGGTTCCCGGCATGCCCAAACCAACCTTTATCCTGATGTCCCTCTTGCTAGCCCTGGTGGCCTGGCGTGGCAATGAGCGTAAGAAACAACTGGCCAGAATCAAACATCAGGAAGAGGAAATTGCCGAAGCTGAGGCTTTGGAAGACAGCAAGGAAGAAATAGTTGATCTGCTACCAATAGATACCCTCGGATTGGAATTGGGATATGCCCTGATACCTCTGGTTGACCCGGAGCAGGATGGAGAGTTGCTGGAAAGAGTGAAGGCAATTCGTCGTCAGGTTGCTCTTGATCTTGGTTTCGTTGTACCTCCGGTACACATCAAAGACAACCTGCAGCTGGAGCCAGGAGCCTACAGTATTATTATCAAGGGTATTGAAGTCGGTAAGGGAGAAATGGTCATGGATCATTTCATGGCTATGAAAGCAGGTGATGTGGATGAAGAACTTGACGGTCTTGAAACGGTAGAACCGGCGTTTGGATTACCTGCCCTCTGGATTTCGGAAGACGACAAAGAAAGAGCCCAGATTGCCGGATATACAGTGGTGGATATTCCTACTATTATTTCTACCCATCTCACTGAAATCGTTAAAAGTCAATCCGCTGAATTCCTGGGAAGACAGGACGTACAAAAGCTACTCGATAAAGTGGCGGAAAATGATCCAAAAATCGTGGAAGAACTGGTTCCCGATTTATTGGGACTGGGCGTGGTTCAACGTGTGCTGCAGGGGCTGTTAAAAGAAAACGTTTCCATAAGGGACATGGGAACGATACTGGAGACCTTGGCGGATATGGCACAATATTCCAAGGTGCCTGAATTGCTGGTTGAGCATGTAAGGGAAGCCTTAGCGCGCAATATTTCCAGACAGTACCAGACTGATGAGGGAACCGTGCCTGTTATGACCCTGGATCAGGATATAGAAAACAAAATGGCAGAATCGATTCAGGAAACCGGTCAGGGTTCTTACCTGGGTATTGATCCTGAAACCGGACAGGCAATTATTTCCGCAATTGAAAACGGGATCGATGGTTTTTCAATGTTCAATTACCAGCCATTGATTCTCTGTTCACCAATGGTAAGACCTCACCTAAAACGATTGACCGAAAGGTCTATCCCGGGATTGGTTGTATTGTCTCACAACGAGATTTCCCAGGATGTGCGCATCGAATCCCTGGGCTCCATATCAGTCTAAAAAAAAGATATCGTTATTTTCGGGTCGGCAAGGATCTGAAGGCTTCTCCAATTGCAAGGCATTCAATGCCAAACGGCAAATAACCACCATATCCAAGAATTGGCATTTCAAAAAGATGGTAACGATCCACCAGAGGGATCTCATAATGCCATTGAATTAGACTCCAGTAGTTCCACATTTCCCAGAAAAAACCGCAGATTAATGCAGCCAACATAGCGGCCAACACTCTCCTTTGGTTTTCAACCTTATTGAGGTAAAGCACGTGGGATTCCCCAAAAATGGTTTTTAAACTGACGATAACAATCAACGGAGACACCCATAAAAAAGGAAACAGGTAGTCTGGAAAAATTCCAATCAGAAACAAGCTGCCCATTGAAAACATCAAAGTGAGGAAGGCAACTCTTTTGGGATGTTTAATGGTAAAAGGAAAAGTAATCCTGAATTTATTACCCAACCAGTCAAATCCCAGTAAATATTCCATGGTTCCCATTACAGCAGGAAGGACTGTCGAAAACGCCAGGGACGCGAGCAGGAAATATTTTAGGGAACTGTATTGTGTGCCGGAATAATTCCAGTTTTGGACGAATCGATTCAGGTATTCAAAAAACCACCAGAAACAGGCGCTGGCCAGAAACAAAAGAACAAAATGCTTTGGGTCTTTGGTGATCAGGCAATGTCCTCGCTTTCTCTGGGTTAAGGCATTGATCACAATAATGTAAGAGAACCAGAGCGGGAAAAAGGTATGCTCCTGAAAAAATGCTGCCCAGGTAAACCGATTCCAGGCCACGATCCAGAAAAACAATAAAAGGAATAATCCAATAAATCCCCACCAGGGAAAACCCTGTTTTGGCAATGATCCTGAAGCCCCCCGGTATGCCTTGAAACACTGGTATCCCAAAGGAATTACGGTTGCTGCAATGAGTACCAATATGAATATAAATGCGGGGGCTGAAAAACCTGCCTTGGGGACAAATTGGGTTACCGGCGGAAACTCCAGGTAGTGGTCCAGGTTTCTATCGAAACTAATAATGCCCAGAGCGGGCAATCCTACAAGAGTGAAGACTAGAATGATAGTTTTTAATAACGGCTTTTTCATTTTCAGAGTTCCGGTTTGTTGCCGAAAATGAATCTACTTGAATCCGGACTTATGGTTAAACAAGATGGTTCCCTGGGTTTTATGACCTTGCCGGAAGTCATGAAACAATGTCTTGATAGTTTTTCTGGACGGATGAACAAAGCTTAAGTCGATCAAATAATTCTTGATGCCAAGACCCTGAAGCTTTTCACGCCGATGAAACAAGCATAACGGTTGTTCATCCAGGGTATAACTCAATCCGTTGTTTCCTTTGACAATGAATCCGATTCCTTTGTTATCTTCCAGTCTTTCAGATTCTGTGGTTGGAAAAATTCGGGATATAAATAATGGAATGTAGCCAAAAACAGGCATGATTCCGTTGGGATTGATCATTGTTTTAATATTAAGCAGATCGTCTTCCAGAGAATAGGTGAAAGACTGGTATTTACCCTGATGAAGTTGCTTCTGGGTTGCCGGATTGGTTGTCCAGACGGTTGTATCCGCGAAGACCGAGTCTCCGTCGGGAAACAACCATTTGTGGCTGTAGTGGCTGCTCATCCAGTGGTGAATCCCAAAAGCGCTTAATCGGCTTACCAACTCTTGGTAATTGGTCAGTTCTGTTTCCGGGATAAACGGAGGGAATTCAATAACGAGCTTTTGTTTCCAATACCTGATCCGCTTTGGAGACTCCAGTAATTCGTTAAAAAACCAATAATCACCGGAAATGATCAGAAAATCGGGATCAATTTCCTTGATCATGTTTAACCAGTCATGGTGATCAATTTTAATGAACAGCTTGTCTTTCGGATTATTGTTGTCCTGTTTGATTTTCAGGGATTTCAGGGCTTTTTGAATTTTTGGATAAGTTTGCTGAAACGGAGTGGCTTTGAGTTCAGAATCATACTTGCCCCACTTTTTGTTTTTCTCCTGCTTGTTTGCCAGTAAAAATACATGGTCTCGCTTTTTGATTTGGGGGGGTGAGGCAAAAGTAAGGATTTGCCTTGATTCCGACTCGTGTACTTTTTCCACAGTAAGTGTCTTCCCTTCATCACCTTCCGGATTTTGAATACGCAATCTGTCGCCAGGATTAAGTTTCCGTTCCGATTCCAAGCCGAACGAATTTTTCCGAATGTCGATAACTTTTCCAATATACAGTCCTGTGCCGGATGGGCGATCTGTTACAATAATATCGGACTGATCTGTGGAAGCCAGAAAAAAGCTTGTTTTCTCACGTCCTGTGTCCATGGTCAGCTCTTCCCTAATCGAATCTGCATCTGTGTGACCATCCAGTAGGCGACGATAAGCTGAAACAACTTTAAAAACATATTCAGCGTGTTTCATTCGCCCTTCGATCTTAAAACAGCTGATTCCGTGCTTTGTTAAGTTTTGTATATGATCGACAGCCCAAAAATCCCTGGGAGAGAAGTAAAATCCGGACTCCTTTTCATCCCTGAATTTTCTGCGGCACACCTGTGTGCATCGACCTCGATTGCCACTCCACCCTCCTAAACAACTTGAAGCGAGGCACAAACCGGAAATGGAATAACACAATGCCCCGTGAATAAACACTTCCAGTTCAAGATCTGTTTTTTCCCGGATTTGCGTGATTTCATCAAAAGTCAATTCCCTTGAAAGCACAACTCTTTTAATGCCCAGTTTCTCGGCAGCGAGCATCCCCAGACTGTTGTGAATGACCATCTGGGTACTGGCATGAAGTGTTAGGTTAGGGAAATGCCGACGTGCCAAATAAATCAGCCCTAAATCCTGAACGATGATGGCATCAATTTTCAGCTGGTCGAGTTGGTGCAGCAGGTTCAATACGGAAGGCAGTTCTTCCTGCTTAACCAGCGTATTTACTGTGACATAAAGCTTGACCTGATGTTTTACAGCCTGGTTGACTAGAAATGAAAGTGTTTTGATACTGAAATTCTTAGCCCTCAGCCGGGCATTCAACTCACCGACACCAAGATAAACAGCGTCGGCACCAGCTTCAATGGCTGCATTGAAGCTTTCCAGAGAACCGGCAGGAGCCAGCAATTCAGGTTTTACGAAGTTTTGACTGGTTATTGTCACTGAAAATTCTAATTAAAATTGTGGGAGGTTGCTTGAAACCGTTAACAATGATGAATACGAGAATATATACACCATAATCCCATTCCTAAAACCAACAATAAAGGATAAAGATAATAGAATAACGGTAATCATCCATTAACTATAAAAATTGAACCCACGTTCTCCTCAAAAAACCAAATCGCCTGATGTCTTTGGAACTGAAATTCGCTTTGTTTCAGCTAGTCATTATCATTCCGTTTCTGGCTGGGAATATCTTAGGTCGCCTTTTACTTAATCTGGATCGATTAGCCAGACGTTTGGTAATTATCAATCTGTCTATCCTTGAGCCCCCTATTATCTTATGGACAGTGCTTGGTCTGAGTTTGGCGCCGGGGATGATTTATCTGCCGATATCGGGAGCGGCTTTGGCATTGACTGGCTTTCTGATCGGCAAAGGGGTTGCGGGCAGGTTTCATTTTGGGGATAAAAGCTCAAGGGTTTATGTTATTTGTTCATCCCTGGCAAACCAGGGATTTACCATGGGAGGATTCATTTGTTATCTGTTTGCCGGGGAAAGGGGGTTGGGGTTGTCCAATATCTTTCTCATGTTTTTTATACCCTTTACCTTTCTGTTTATATTTGGTTATGCAAGCATGGAAGATCGAAAAGAGATCTTTCGCTGGGAGTCCATAAAAGAGTTTTTATTCAATCTCAGAAATATGCCTTTGTTGGCGATCGTAACAGCAGTAGGTATCCGCACATTGGGTTTCAAAAGACCGGAGATTTACTTTCCTTTGGATCTGTTGCTGACGATTGCTGTTGCCATCTACTACTTTACCCTGGGAATCAACTTTAAGCTTAGCGATTTAAATCCATTCAAGCCGGAACATCTAACCCTGGCTTTGCAAAAATTCATGATTTTACCGGCTCTGGCATTTGGGATCACCTATTTTCTGCCAATCGGCGATGATTTGAAACTGATTATCAAGATTGAGTCTTTTATGCCGGTTGCTGTCTACGCAGTGGTTTCGTCCATCATGTTCGATCTGGATTCGCGCAGGGCATCCGGATTGTTTGTCGTTAATACCTTAATATTCGTCATCCTGGTTTTCCCGGTTTTATTTTTTATGCGAGCCCGGCTATTTTAATATCGACCCTGTCGCCAAATTTCATCCAGAGGCTTTCTGGGTGTTGGAATCTCCCGTTCGGAAATTTCGACCGGAAGATTATCTGGTCGGTCAATCACGCCTATCACAAATCCGCAGATCACTTCGTATTTTTCTTCGGGAACATTTAAGGCGGGACAAATTTCATCTCTTTTGATGCCCCCCATACCGTGTGTATACAATCCAAATTTTCGAGCCTGCAGGGTCATTGCCATCCAGGCAGCCCCGGCATCGAAAAAGTAAAACCTGTTGTCACGATTATTTCTGGCAAAATGACGCTTGCCAAAAACAAACCCCAGAACACTGGTATTACTGGCCCAGACCTGATTGTCCTTTGTTAAAAGGCTAAGAAACAGTTTGAATTCATCATCATTACCCGAAGTAATAAACAACCAGGGTTGCTCATTAAATGATGAGGGAGACCAGCGAGCGGCATCAAAAATTGTCGTGAGGGTGGGTTTGGGAATTTCAGTTTTTTTAAACGAACGGGGAGACCAACGGGTGTGAAATTCCGGATCAGTCTGTTCAAAAGGGTCGCGCTTGCTGAAATCGATCTTGTAGCTGTTTTCATGTTGTGACATGTTTTCTCCTCTTGCTTATTTCCCCAGGGTTGCCCCCTGGGCTTTTATGGTGTACCCCTTCAGGGAAAGGTAAAACGAATCCGTAGGATGGGCCTGCGTAGGTTGCCTATGCCTCTGGAACCAGTTGATGGGCAGCCTTCGGCGACCCATCCTACCTAAAGAACTTGTTTTTGCCTTAAATCCAGAATTGGCAGAGCGATAAGCCCATAAGCGTTGCATCCTGCAATACAAATGTAAAAACAGTGATCTATCCCACAATATCTAATATCAATATATCCGTCACGAAATTGACAATACACCAAAAGTGTATGATAATAGACACCAAAATATCCAATACTATCGGTAAATTTCCAGGTACACTTTTTATAATCAATTTGGCAACACATGGAAAATCCTTTTGCTTTCAGTCATTATGTCACCGGTGAGGGCTTCTGTAATCGGAAAAAGGAAGTCGCACAGATGATTGATTATATAAAATCCTCTCAAAATGTTTTGCTTTACTCCCATCGCAGACAGGGAAAGAGTTCGCTGATTCAGCAGGTTTTCAATATTTTGCAGAAGAAAAAACCGGGGATTGGCAAAATGCATATCGATTTGTACGGCACCGTGTCGGAACAGGATTTTATAAAGAAGGTTTTTAAAGGCTTAAGCCAAATAGAATCCAATATCGATAAGCTTTTTAAATCGATCAGCTCGGCTGTAAAAACCCTGCGCTTTACGCTGGCGGTTGATCCTGTTACAAGCCAGCCTTCGATTTCTCCCACTTTTGAGGCCATTAAGGAAGAGGCATTGCTGGAAGAGGTTATGACGCTTCTGGATCGTTATTCGCAGAAGAAAAAACTGGTCATCGCATTTGATGAGTTTCAGGAGGTTGCCACCTACACGGAAAAGGGATTTGCCAAGCGATTACGTTCTTACATTCAGGGGCATACCAATATCTGCTATATTTTTGCGGGCAGTCAGCAGCATCTATTGACAGGGATGTTCAATACATCGGACCAGGCGTTTTACAAACTGGCTGACAGTTTTCCTTTGGCCACCATAAAAGAAACTGCCTATGTTTCATGGATTCAAAAACTGGTTTCCAGGAAAAAAGTAAAATTACCTAAAAAAATTATTCTGGATATTGTAACCAGGCTTGAAAATCATCCCATGTATATCCAAAATTTTATGTTTCATCTTTGGAATCTGCTACCCGATCAGGAAATCACAATAGAAAAAGTCGATGAGATTGAAGCCTCAATTCTGGATCGAAAACATCTGGAATATGCATCCATGTGGGAAGGATTGACCATTAACCAGAAAAAGACCTTGAAACTGGTGTTGGTCAACGATGGGCGTCAGCTGTTTAATGCTGATGCCCTGAAATCAGTTGGGTTGAAAACAGGTTCACTGGTCACCAAAGCCCTGAATGTGTTGGTCAAAAAAGAAATTATTGTAAAAAACGGACGCTACTGCATTCAGGATATTCTCCTCAAAAAATGGCTGATTAAAACACTGGAGTTGTAGATACTCTGGCACCCAGTTGACAGTGAGTACCGTCCCTATGGGACTCATTTTTTGGTTGGCTCTGTCTACCAGCGGCTCACGCCGCTGGCTACTATATGCCATCCCTTCGGGATTTTTGTTATTAACGTAAGCGCCACAAAGGCCGCATTTAGACTGCGTAATAATGCGTGTTGGTGGATCCGCTTCGCTTGATCCACCCTACAAACTATGATTGAGGTAAGCCCCGTAGGGGCGGTATGTAGTAGCCAGCGGTGTTAACCACCGGTAATTTGGAAGCAAAGATCTATTGAGTTCCGTAGGAACGGTACAGATATCCTTCAGCCTTCACCCTTTACATTCCTGTTCGCCGCTTTTAACAGTGAAAGCACCGTGCCGATACCGGCGAAGACGGTAAACACGATGAACGACAGTCGCATCACCAGCAAAAATTCGTTTTGATGTGTGTCGATCATTTGCTGTCCTAGCAGAAACGACATAAAAATCGTAATCACCATCATACTGAATACCATTCCCAGGGATCGCAGTTTGGCGGACAAGGCTGAAGCAATTCCATATTCCGGAGGAGTGACGCTGTTCATTATGATTGCCATGTTAGGCGAGGAGAAGATGGCGAAGCTTAATCCCTGCAACACCAGAATGCTGATCAGTATCGGAATCCGGGTATCAGCAACAACCTGAATGGCAGCTGCGGTTGCAATCACACTGCAGCTTAAACCGATGGTCGCTAAAATCTGGGGTGAATAGCGATCAGCCAAACGTCCACAAACAGGGGCGAACAATGCCATGACCACCGGTGATACCACAAGAATCTGTCCGGCTGCCTGGGGTGAAAGCCCTTTGACCATCTGCAGATAAAGACTGAACAAAAAGGAGATCCCAAAAGCCCCTGTATACATCAACAACTGGAGGATCAGCGCAATCAGCAGTACCGAGTTTCTTTTGACTTTTCCCAGGTTGATAAGCGGCTCAGGAATGCGTTGCTCAAATACAAAGAAGAAGGCGCCCACCGTAAAACCGGCTATGGTCAAAATAAATCCAAAAATGGATTCTCCAAACAGCGCACTGCCGGCGATTAAAAGAAAAACAGAGACAATTATGGTGGTTGCTCCAATCCAGTCGAAACTCTCTTGAGGCTTCTTCCAATTGGATTTGAGACTGAACAGTATCAGTAAATATGCTAACACTAGAGGGATAAAAGTAATATAAAATACCCATCTCCAGCCGTAAAAGCTGGTGATCCAACCGGCAATGAACGGTCCTGCAGACAATCCCAGGTATACTGCTCCAACATTGATACCAATGGCCCTGCCAAGCGATTGTTTGGGGACTGCGTCGGTCAGTATGGCCATGTTGGTTGCCATGATTAATGCGGCAGAAATGCCCTGAATGAAGCGAAATGCCACAATGGCAGGCGTTGACGATAGAAAGCCGATAACCAGTGTGCAGAGCGTGTATACCAGCAACCCGAATTTAAAAAGCGCAACGCGATCCGTCAGATCAGCGAAGCGACCAAAAGGTAACAAAAAGGCACAGGCGGCGCCCAGGTAGACAATTTCTATCAAACCCAGTTGAACCCCGCTGGCCTGCAGCTCTTTTCCCATGGCCGGCAAAGCGATACCAACGCCTGCAAACATAAATGGGGTGGCAAACTGTGCCAGGGCAAGGATGTAAACGATGGTGAATGTGGTGTATTTTTCTTTCATTTCAATCGACTAACAGGATCATTTCTAGCTTGGGATTTTTGCGGATTATTTCCCAATACCATGTCTGCAAATTCAAGAATGGTCAACCTATTAATCGATGGGAAGGGGATGCTTGTAGAGTGGATCCCCTTTGATTGATCCACTCTATAACCATATGATATTAGTTTTATGGCCAGGCTTTCCAAAGGATCTATTTATTATCCTGAGAACTGTTTTTTCTTTTGTTCAAAGTGACCAGTCTCTCAATACCCCCCAGCATGTCATGTTGAATCATTTTTTTAGAAGAATTAACAGTGAATCCCGGATACGGCAGCAATAATTTGTTTCGATGCTTGCTAATAGAAGGATAAATCAACATGTTCACTTTTTCCTTGTTTCCGGAAAACTCAACGTTGACATCCAGTTCACTGGCAACTTCTTTGATTTTATTAAAGGTAGATTTAGCCAGTTTGGGATCAACCTTTTGAGTAAATCCGATAAACAAATCGGGAGCACCTTTCGCGTGGAAATAGCAGGGTATCTGTAGATCAACAATGCTGTCTTTTTCTAATAATACCCCGTTGTCCTTTTGAATGAAGTAGCTGCACAGTTGGAGCGGTGTTTTGAATTGTGGGGTTGTAACCTGGGACTGTTTTGGCTCTACAACCTTGCAGGAACAGCGAATATAAAAATCCTTTGCCAGACTGAACTGTACCAGCAATTTTCCCTTGGAGGCATAGTTGCCGATATAGGTGGAAAAGCAGACGATTGCTTTAACAAGATCGCCATAATAAACCCCTTTTTCAAATCCCTTCTCAAAATCTGTTTCAATGTCAAACTGATGATCCCTAATAATGGTGTCCAGATAGTCGTTGATAACTTTTTTGAAATAGGAAAGCGGATAACAACGCTTGGCAAATTGGAGATCATCTCTTCCGATCAATTGAAAAGAGAGATGAAAGTTGGTACCGATTCCCTTGTTGGATTCGATGTGTATGGCACCTCGAAATTTTTCCAGGTTACTGGTTACCGCTTCCATACCGATGCCTCTTCCGCTGGTGTCGGTGACAGATTTGGCGGTTGAAAATCCCGGATGCAGGATTAATTGCAGGATTTCACTGTTACTCATTTCTGTGAGTTCCAAGGTGGTTTTGATTCCTTTTTGGGCAGCAGTTTCCCTGATCTTGATATCGTCCAGTCCTTTACCATCGTCGCTAACGTCACAGGTTAAAACAGAGTCTTTTTCACCAACAATGATCTTCACATTGCCAACGGGCTCTTTCCCCGCTTTGATACGATCTTCCGGAGACTCGATTCCGTGGTCGATGGCATTGTTAATCAGATGAATCAGGCATTCATTCAGTGCTGAAAGAACACTGGTTTTAACCAGCACATTGCCCCAATCAAAATGTATGATGACTTTTTTACCCAGACTTTTGGCTGTTTTCGCGGCCTGAGTCTGGAGACCTTCCTCCAGTGTACTGGCGAAGGTGTAGTGGTAGGAGAGCAGGCCCCAAAAAAGCTGGTCAATTTGAAACGTTTTATTGAGAGAACTAGGGGCGTTCAGCAGGGAGTTGTATCTGGAAAACATATCCCCCAATGGATTGTCTTTTTCCTCATTCGACTTTCCGGTTTCCTTTGCGGAAAAAAGGCTTGCTTTTTCCGGATAGATAGCCTTGTACAGGGAAAAGATGGCTGCATATTCGTTGAAAAGTTCTTGAAACCTTTTGTCTACATTATCGGAGATGATATCTGTCGTGTTTTGGAAGCTGGACTCAAGGTTACTGGCCGCGGCTTGTAGGAATGTAAAACCGGCGACTCGGGCTATGCCTTTGATGCCATGAGTAGTGGCAAATAATTTGTTCTTTCCGACCTGGGTTTTCTGTTCCTCTTCCAACCGCTGAATCAAATGTCCCAGCTCTTTCAGGTACAGATGCAAACCGCCGGCGTCCAACTGTTTCAGCTGAAATACCCGCTGAATGCTTTGATCTTCCAGAAGTCTGGCTTTTTTCTGGATTTCCCTGGTTTTTACGATTTCGGTTCTGTCTTCCAAGATCACCAATAGTCTTTTAACGGTATCGTCGTAAATAACCGGCTGGTATTTTATTTTCAGCCATCTCCCCTTATCTTCCTGGTGGGGAACAGGGAAGAAGATCTGTTTTGGGAAAAACGGTTCGAGCATGTCATAGGTTGAAGCTCCCTGGCCCAATATAAAATCCAGGCTGACCACACCTTCCTGCTCCTCCTCTGTCAGGTCGTCCATGATTGGTTCAAATAAAACATTGCCAATGGTGCGTCCGGTGAGGTCTTTTTGACCAAGCAGCAACTCCAGGTGGGAGGAGTAATAATCTTCAATTTTTCCTTCCAGATTGATGGTAAAAATACCCAAAGGAATGGTGGAAAAAACCTCATTCAGCTTTTGCTCCGACTCCCTGAGAAGGGATATATCTTCACCGATGATAATTGTTAAATCTCCTTCTGCCGGACTGCTGACGTTCATTGTACCCAGGTGCCAATAGTGCACCCTTTCACCTGATATCATATCGGGGTCTTCAATGCCGAGTTCGAATTCCACGTGTTCCCGGTCGATGCCACGGTTTCTTAACTGGTTCAAATGTTTTGAGAAAATAGTCCAGTTTTCTTCGGCAAACAGATTGGCAAACGGTTTTTTTAAAATGTCTTCAAATTGGCAATTCAAGTGGTTGGCAACGGTCTTATTTCCCCTTAGTATCTCGCCTTTTTCATTAATGATGGCAAATACTCCCGGCAGAGATTGAAAAACACGTTCAGAATTAAGATTTGACCCTTCCAGCAGTTTTATGACGCTGTATGATGCCTGAAGATCATGATTAATGGATTCCATTGTTACTTCTCCTTCTTATAGAAACTCGTAGTCGCTGTCGTTATCTTCTTCAGCTTCGGTCAATTCATACTCCATCAAGTTATCAACAGTTTCCGATTCAAATACATCGACCAGACAACTGCAGACTATGTTGCTCTGCTCATTTTTCAGGCACCAGGCATCTTCAAATACGGTTTTTTGCTCCAAATCGCTGGGACTGGAAAACACCTCGTTAAATCCCAGGGTGACAATGGGTAAACTGATACCAACAGGGATATCCTGTTCGATACAGATTTTTTTTATGAAGCCGGCTGCCAGGTTGCAGTATTCCTTCATCACATCAAACGACTTCATGTCGTCTATATCTTCGGTACCAAACAACTGTCTGGCTATCGGTTTGGAATCCTTGTGGTTAAAATGGGCCTTCAGAATGATTCGCAATGATTTTCCAGCAATCACTATTACAGACATGCTGTTGGCAAATACATATCCCTGGGGAGTTTCTTCATCAAATTCCACCAGTTTAAAACTTTCGTTATCTGTGTACTGGTGCATCCTGGAAAGAGTGACCTGGCGGACAATCTTTCCTATTTTGCTTTTATAGTCGGATACCTGGTAGCCAGGATTGTGGACACGAATTTCATTTTCCATGGTCTTTTCTTTAAGAATAAGTCATTAGATTTGTTTGGCGATTTGGGTTGCATTGATGAGGTAACTGGCCAACAAACTGGGTGAATAGTGTCGTTTCGGATCGCATGGGATTTGATAAAAAACACTAGCGATCGAGTATTTTTTGAATGACTTCGATTAATTTTGGCATTTTGACTGGTTTGGTGATCCAGAGTTTTACCCCGGCCTGTTTACCTTTGTTCTTTAATTCCTGGTCAAATTCAGTCGTCAAAACAAACAGATGGACATCTTTGAATTCGGGTTTTTCATTTATTTTAGAGCACATGGTTATGCCATCCATCTCCGGCATGTTCACATCACTGATGACAATGTTGGTGTCCTGGTTGGAATCGAGTGTTTGCAGTCCTTTCACTCCGTTATCAGCTTCAAGTACGACATGGCCGACTGCCTCAAGGTCTGTTATAAGTCTGTTTCTTACGGTTTCAGAATCGTCGACCACTAATATTTTTGCCATAATATCCTTACATCACGATAATAATTCTTTGTTCAGGAGCTGTTCTCCTTTTTTTCAATCCAGCGTCAAAGCGTATTGGGAAGGAAAATGGAAGATGAATTTAAATGGTTGCCTGGAATTATTGGTGTTGCTTTTTTGTTGCAAAACGATATCAATGCTTCCACTAACACTGGTTATCGCTTTTAAGATGGCATCCATCCCCACTCCTCGTCCTGCGATTTCTGTCACTTTCTCAGCTGTACTGAGTCCGGGGCTAAAAATAAACCTGGCGACCTGTCTGGATCCCAGGGGTTTGTTAATCTTAATTAATCCCAAGTCACGGGCCTTTTTCATGATCTTGTTTAAATCCAACCCCGCACCGTCATCCCAATAGGTAATGGAGAGTTTTTCTTCAGTCAGTTGTGATTCCAGGTGAATATTCCCTTGTTCTCTTTTATTCAAGCGTTTGCGTACTTCCGGATCTTCAATCCCATGACTCAGGGAGTTTCTAATGGAATGCATAACAACAATGTTCAAAATAGAAGAAATATCACGGGAAATTCGTATTTTATTATTGTTAACAAAAAGATTTGGTTTTTGTTTTTTGGCTATTTTAGCCATGTCATCAAGGCTATCATCGATCTCATTAAACACCGAATTAAGAGAGATGGTATCGTATGCCTGTAGTATCTTTTTAGAGCGAATGATCGTATCAATGGAGTCGGGCAGGCTATCGCAGGTTTCGTTTAATATTGTCTCCTTTAAGGCCCCGAAGAGCTGATCATCCAGAAAGACACCTCGATGTTTTGTTTTTAGAAATCCCTGAAGTTTGCTTTGGATCAGCTCATCATAATTGATCAATGTTTCTTCTATTTTACTAATCTCTGTATGCAATCGATTGCTGTCATACTTCACTTCACGTGAACGTACACGATTGACCAGATCCTCAACGTCATGAACCAGACTGGCAAGATCATCAAATCCATACAGTCTTGAATTCCCCTTAATAGTATGCAGATTTCTGAAGATATGGGCGATCACGGACAGGTTCAGTTTGCTGTGAGTCTCCAAAAGGCCCAGACAAGATTGGACATAACGTTTTGAAGAGGAAATAAAGGTTTCAAAGTTTTCGAATGATATAGAAAAGACTTTGGTAATAAAATTAAACTCTTTTTGCTGCTGATCTGCCATTTCCTGCAATTTCACCATTTCAGTCATATCACGGATGTTAACAACAATCCGTTTGATGACGTCATTTTCATCAACAATGGGATTCCAGAATAGATCGATATGCTTCTTCCGATCATCCTCAAATTGCAGCTGGTATTTTTCGATGAAAAGATGTGAATTGACCTCAAAGATCATGAGGTCTTCACCGAGACTGTTTTCAATAGCACTTTTTGCTTGAGCCAGGCGGTCCTTTGCCAAATTGGAATGGTTGAAAATCAGATCAAAGTAATACTTGCCTTCTATATCTTTAGTTTCAAAGATATCTTCAAGGTAGGCTGAGTAATCATGGTGAATGGTGCCATCTTCAAGAATGGTAAATATCCCCTGCTTCATGTTCTGGAGAATATTGTTGATATCGTTGTTTTTTTGTTCAAGTTTCCGGTTATACGCTTCCTGAAGGCTAAGCTCTCTCTCGTGCCCTAGTTTGATGAGAGACTGGAGAGATATAACACCGAGATACGCGGATTTGATTGTGACAATTACCCCTTCCGTTGTTCCGGATTTTGAATAGGTCTTCAAAATTTCTTCATTAGAGTCCTTAACATCTACGATTGTACACGGCTCAATAAATTCGTTTAGATTGTTTTTGAGATCGGGATTCTCAAGCAAGGTGCTACCAAACCGAGAATAAACGAATTTCTTCAGTTTTTGCTCCCGAATGATTCCAAGCGGGACGTTGTTGTCGTCAACGACTGGAAAAAACGTGTATTGCGGAAACTGCTTGAAGACTTCAAGCAAATCCGGCATGGGTATGCCTTGATAAATTGGGGTAATGGTCTGTAGTTCCCTGCGGATCACCGGATTACTTTTTTCTTTTACAGATTCCAGCATAATCTCCGGATGGTATTCGGAGGCAATTTGGCCTTCCATGGAATCCTTCTTAAATAGGGCAGGGAAAGAAGGATCTTCGGATATCTGTTTCATATTAAGTGATGGCTTATTCATGTCTATGTCGGGTGTATTCGCAGGAAAACTCATATAAAACTTGTTTAAAAACTGTTACCTTCTGAAATGCAGAAAACCGGGCACTAGCACCCGGTTTGTTAAAAATCTGGGATTTATCAAGTTGGCGGATCCGCTTTACTTGATCCGCTCTACAAACTTAACAATTTGTAATAATTATAAATTTGAGTCATGCCGGATGTAATCCGGCAGCTAAAACCAGCGAACCGATGACACCTGTTTA
>JAKSDL010000120.1 GCA_022360105.1 Pseudomonadota bacterium | reverse complement strand
CAAAACATAATTTTCCTTAAAAAAACAATGCCTTAAATTGATTTTCTTACGTTGATGGAGCATTTTTGTCCCGATGTATGCGGTAATTTTGAATAGCCCGGATTTCAATGCTTTTTAGTCACTTTCAGACATTGAATCCTTTGAATCAAGTCCAACAACTCAAATTTCCTATAAAAAAATGAGGAAATTTGCTTTTCAAAGCAAAAAAACTATCTCATGGCAGTATTTTTATTCAGAAATAACAGGGCAAAGGCTGGCACTGCTTTGATAAGCAATCATTCAGGTTCAAAAGGTCACTTGGATCTGTCGGTTAATCAATATGGAAATCCGGTTCTTTATCGGTCACAGGCTATAGCATCAATCAATTTAACCGTCAATGTACATCGTTAACGATACACATTTCGCATCAATGCCCGAAAACATCATGGTATGTTTGTTGCTCATATGTGCTGAATCTTTTTGCGATAGGCGTAGGTATAGGCCATGAAGTAAAATGCATTCGCGCCAAAATCGTTCTTCATTGACTGATATAATCATCCGGTTTAATATCCTTGCAACCTTTTCGTGGATTTTACCCGGTTTGTTTTTGGAAATCCGCATATTAACCGTATGTTTTTGTTGGCAGGCTTCTGCCTGAAAGCAAGGCTGTTAAGGGCATGGTTTGATAGGGTGGACGATTTTTCGGAAGATCTGCAAAAGATACTAGCGGCACCTTATTGGAGGAGACTCACAAATAGATATCTTTGGGAGGAATTAAAAGATATTGAGTTGGAAACGGCCTGAGGTTACAAAAAAAGGTTTCCAAACAGTTTTAATTTGTGAAGGGAGACGTATCAGAAAACATCAAAAAGGAGATTTTTAAATGAAAAAGCTTAAAGTCCTGCTGGCACCAGCTGTCATTTCGCTCTTGTTTCTGACAGTTCCGAACGCGGCCATGGCTGTTAAATTAACTTATGCCAACTTTTTTCCGCCGACACACATTCAATCAAAGCTTGCAGATCAATGGTGCAAAGAGGTCAAACAGGTCACCAATGGTGAGGTAATAGTTCAATACTATCCAGGCGGAACTTTGTTAAAACCAAGACAGATCTACGATGGCGTTGTGAACGGTATTGCTGATATCGGGTTCTCCGTGTTGGCCTATTCCGGCGGAAGATTTCCGGTTATGGGAACCATAGACCTGCCTTTGGGATATCCAAGCGGTGAAGTTGCAACCCAAGTAGCCAACGCGGTTTTCAATAAATTCAATCCCAGGGAATTTAAGGATGTCAAAGTTATGTTCTTCCATGCACACGGACCAGGTATGTTCTTCACTGCCAAGACCCCTGTTCGGAAACTGGAAGATCTGAGCGGTCTGAAATTAAGAGCAACCGCTTACGCCGCTAAAATCGTAAAGGCAGCCGGTGGAACACCGGTGGGCGGTCCTATGACCGAAGCATATCAAAACATTCAGAAGGGCGTGGTAAATGGCGGCGTTTATCCCATGGAAACCAACAAAGGTTGGAAGATGGGCGAGGTGGTTGATTATGGAACTGCTGCCTACGATATTGCCTACACTACTACTTTCTTCATTGTGATGAATAAAAACAAGTGGAGAAAGCTCTCCAAGAAGTCACAACAGGCCATTGAGCAGTTAAACAAAAAGTACATTGCTCTTCATGGTGAAGCCTGGGATGTTTCGGACACCCAGGGATTGAAATCTTTCTTGAGCCAGGGCAACACCTTGATTGGGCTCGATAAAAGAGAATCAGCAAAATGGAAAAAGGCTGTTGAACCGATCATTGGTGATTATGCCAAAGCATTGGACAAAAAGAGATTAAACGGAGATGAAATCGTAAAATATACCGTTGATACTCTGAAAAGCCTTCAATAACCCTTTCAAGCCGGTGGAATGCCGGCTTAGGTATCCTCAAAAAAAATCAAAACTACCAAATTAACCTAAGATGAAAGCAATTTGGCCGATTCTTGACCGTCTTGAGAAAAAGATGAGGGCCATGGCAGCCGTTTGTCTATTGGCAATGGTTGTTGTGACCTGCAGCGATATCACTGTACGCTTCTTTGGAAAGCCTATTTTCGGGTCTGAAGAAATTGTAAGCTTTTTATTAACCCTTGTAATCGCATTTTCATTGCCATTTTCACATTTGGAAAGGATTCATGTTGGAGTTGAAATCCTCTTTCGGTTACTGAAACCCAAAGTACAGATTGTGTTAAAAATCTTCACCGATATTCTTTCTGCCCTGTTGATGATTGCGATAACCGTCATGATGTTTACTTACGGTTATGATACTTGGGAATCGGGTGAAGTCTCCATGAATTTGGAATTTCCCGAATATCTGATTATTTTTGCTTTAGCTATTTGTTTCTTTTTCTTAAACTTTTTTATCATCAGAGATGTAGTTATTATTCAAGATATTAAAGACATAATTCTTTCCACAAAAGAGGAAAAAGGGGACGCATGAGTCCAATTACTATAGGAATACTCGGCATTCTGATAATGCTGGTGATTTTTTTGACAAGGATGTCTGTTGCTTACGTGATGGCTTTGGTGGGCTTTGTGGGTTTCGGAATTCTTATTTCGTTCGAAGGTGCTTTAAATCTTTTATCTCGCAGTATCTACAGTTCTTTTTCTTCCTATGAGCTGACAACCATCCCGCTTTTTATTTTGATGGGTCAGATTGCGTTTAACAGCGGTATCAGCAAACGACTCTACAGTACTGCCTACCGGTTTTTAGGGAATATTCGGGGTGGGCTGGCCATGGCAACGGTATCTTCATGTACGGCTTTTGGAGCCGTATGCGGTTCAAGTCCTGCGACAGCCTCAATCATGACAACAGTCGGCATGCCGGAAATGAAGCGATATAGTTACACTGATGATCTGGCCGCCGGTTCTGTTGCTTCCGGTGGGGGCCTGGGGATGATCATGCCTCCCAGCGTTGTTCTGATTATTTACGGCATCATGACGGAACAATCAATTGGGGCTCTTTTTGTTGCCGGCATAATTCCTGCGATTCTACTCACTATTTTGTTTGTTGTTTGTATATATATTACCTGTCTTCGCTCTCCGGAAAAAGGTCCTGCCGGCGAGAAATTCGGTTGGGGAGCAAAACTCAAATCTTTGACAGGGCTGGTCGACACTATGATTGTCTTTCTCATATCGATTGGTGGACTGTACAAAGGTATATTCTCTCCTACAGAGTCAGCTGCTGTTGGAGCTGCAGGCGTTCTGATCATAGCGGTTATTCGTAAACAATTGAACTGGAACTCCCTGGTCAAAGCACTATACGAAACACTCAGCACAACTTGTATGGTAATGTTCCTGATTGCCGGTGCCGTTGTATTCAGCCGATTCCTGGCCGTTACCAGGATTCCTTTTGAGATTGCCACCTGGGTAAGCGGACTGGCTTTGCCACCTTTCATGATTATGGCCGTCATCGTGCTGATTTATTTTCTGGGGGGATGCTTCATGGACTCCCTGGGATTGATCATGCTGACAATTCCCATCTTCTTCCCGGTGGTAACAAACCTGGGTTATGACCCCATCTGGTTTGGAATTATTATTGTTTTGGTCGCTGAAATGGGCGTGATCACACCACCTGTTGGTATCAATGTTTACGTTGTTTACGGGGTTTCAAAAAGTATCATTGGCGATATCCACCTGGAAACGATTTTTAAAGGCATATTTCCATTTCTGATTGCTGTCGTCGTCGGCATCGCCATCCTGATTGCTTTTCCCCAGCTCGTACTATTCCTGCCCAATTCAATGTATTAAACATTTAGGATTTTAGATCTAAGATTTTCTGTAATGTGGCAGCTACGCTGCCAACCTCACACCTTAAACTCCAAGTCTCCGCCT